>JBLHWH010000230.1:0-9455 GCA_047628935.1 Halioglobus sp.
AGAAAAACTTGGGGAGAGCTACTATATCAGACAACAATCCAAAAAAACCAATACGGCTACTAAAATTAAACTACCCAGCTATGCGGTGACTATTGTGCGTCGAAATAAAACTAGAGGGCCAATGCTTTTCAAAGCATTAAGCAATGTAAACTTCAATACCAACATAAAAAAGATTATAGAGCTAGCAGGATGGAACTATGTATATCCAAAGATGAGAAATAAGCGTGGAAAGCCTGAAGCTATTTACAAAGATGAAAAACGAAAGACACACTATCGCTTTTGTGATTTAGTATCTTCGCATACCATGAGGAGAACAGCAATTACCACTTTTTTAAACTTAGGTATGGACGAAAATGATGTAAGAAGAATAAGTGGTCATTCTCCAGGTAGTAAAGAGTTTTATAAATATGTAAAATTTAGTCAAGAAAAGCTGGATGAATCCAGTGATTTTATCTTCGACAAACTATCAAAAAAAGTGCTTATTTCTGCATAATATGCAATAAATGGCTATTTTTATAACATTGCAATATATTGATTAGCTATAACTTACATACAAACCAAATCTATCCCTTTGGGATGATGATGCCGGAACGCTCTTATACCGCTACCACCAAAGGTTACAGGTTCGGGTTTAATGGCAAGGAACAAGACGATGAGGTGAACGGAGAGGGTAACGCCTACGACTTCGGTGCGAGGATGTATGATAGCAGATTAGGGAGATGGATGAGTGTAGATGCAATGAAAAAGCCATACTTTAGTTCTTATCAATATGGGGCAGACAATCCAATGATTTACATTGATCCAGATGGGAATACAGAATATTACTTTAATGGTAAGTGGATAGGAAGTGATGGTGTAAACAATAATAAAATTGCATTAGTAAAATCCAATAAAGTAAAAAGAGGAATAAAGAAAGGTACATACCAATATCCCGATCCAAAAGGAATCACAAATGGAGCGGACAATGATGAAATATTTGTTATAGATAAAAATGTCCTGCAAGGTGCAGTTGATGTGTTAGACAAGGCTCTGAAAAATGGACAAGATCGTGAATTTGGTTTAACACTAAATAAAGATGAAGCAGGTAATTTTGAGAGAACCGAAAATGGGATTGTTGAAGGACCAGTTCGTCCGTTGGATGAAGAAGAAAGTGGGGAGGTAGACCAAGAAAAAGGCGATGTTATTATTCATTCACATAGAACAGGGTTAGGTAAGAATGGTGAACATGCAATTCCTGAAGACCCAAGTCCTTCGGATAAGAGTAATATGGATGAAGTAGAAATGTCAATAATTGTTGGGAAGGGTGAAAATGGAGGTAAAGTAGGGTTCGATGAAAATGATAATATCGTTGATAGACGACCTAGTAGCGGATCAATTAATATTTTTAACAAAGACAATAAAGATTCGCCTACAAGAGCAATTGGAGGAAATCAGGCTAGAAACATTTTAAATGATCACAAGAAAAGATGAGAAATTTACAAAAATTAACGGCAATGTTTGTCATCTTGTTTATTTGTTTCCAAGCAACAGGTCAAACAACTTTAGAACTTACAGATGATTTTAAGCTATTTAAATCGAAACAATATGACTTAAAATATGCTGAGGTATATCTGATTGATTCTAACACTACTTACTTTTTGAATAAAACAGATTCTAATAGTTTTGTTTTATTAACACCTCATCATTTTATCAGTGATGTGATCACAATACAAATTGAAACTTGTTTATCTTCTTTCTACTTAGAACTTGAGTCTAAATTATTAGAAAACAATAATTTGAAACTTAGTGTCTACAAGTCGTCTAATAATATTAATCAGGCGACGCTTTCAATCATTAATCTTGCTGTTAGACTTCCTCTTAAAGTTAAAGTTGTAAAGAAAAAAAGGAAACTTAGATGTAAAAGATGGAGGTAATGTGTTAAATGAGGAGTTGGAGAAAAAAGAAACTTGGTAGTGTATCAGATGTGTATTTATTGTAAAATATAAGTTTTCAAGTTCTGTCAATCAAGATGTTAAAAAGTGTTGATTATAATAATAGAGAAGGGATTACAGCAGGCCCTGTGAATGTAAAGGGAGTTATTCATTTGCCTCTTCCGTTTTCTGGAGAAATGGCGGTTACAAAGAATACAACTACATCAGACATTATTACTAAGAATACTACTATTTTTATTGGTTCGGCCAATGATATAAATGAAAACGGAGGTAAAACCTACTAGAAACTTATGGCACGGGATTGGGCATGCTCTCACCTACATGGCGGCTAATAGAGATACCACAACCGCTGGCTATCCATCGCTGCAAAAGAGAACTGTTAGTTTTGATAATCTTATTTCCAAATTAACTGGTAAAAAGAGAAAGGCATGGCAACCTAGATCAGGCACAGATTATGGTCAAAGAAGAGGTACACAGAAGCGGGTAAATCCTATCAAGATTGGATGAAACTAGAAGGATCTATGTATCCAAACAAAACGATCTATCCTGGCTTTTTAGGGCAAACGGTTTTACCTGAAGGAGCAGATCAAATCAGTAGTGATATTAGAAAATCAACAAATGGAAATGTTCAAGTTTATGTAAATCCATTGATTGACCAAGAGCAACAGGTAAGTACGTTTAGTCACGAAGCTTATGGACATGCTTTGTTGTTTTTAAGAAAAGAAGATCCTAGCCATAGAGATACCCCTGGAAGAACAGGTACTGATAAATCTAATGACCCACTGGAGAAGCAAATTAAGGCAAGAGAAAAAGAAGGAAAAAGGAATTATCGCAAACATGAAAGGTTGAAAAAATGAGATTTAGAATAACAATAATATTAACATTAATGATATGTTCCATTTGTGGAGCTCAAAATGATAGTAGTAGACTGGACTCGTGTGTTGAACTAAGGAGGTGTTATGTTAATTACCTTTTCGTAGATTCTCCTCCAATATATAGTGGTACTTTTCTTACATATATGCAAAACAATTTGGAATGGAATGACAAATTTCATGAATGTCCAACTGGAACCGTGTTATTAGAAGTTTTTTTTGACAGTATGGGTAGGGTTGATGATGTTAGAGTGTCTGAAGGATTGTGCAACATTCACGATCAAGCGGCTATTAAATTGCTTAGGAAATCAGGTGCATGGAATCCAGCATTAGTAAATGGTTTAGCTGTGCCTTGTTGCTATAGTGTCCCCGTTTTTTTTATTCCTTCTGTTCTAAACGATGGAATTAATGAAAAATAGCTACTGAGCTGACTTCCATGGCATAGAGAGGTATGCATAAATATGCCACCGCACAAAGTCCTGAGCTACAGAAGAACCAGGAAATAAGGCATTTATCCCGTCCTCGTTTAGCTGAGAAAAAGCATAAAAGAAAGGGTATATAAACAGACTCATACCTCGTCTGCCCTTGTTTTTGTACTTTTTTATGCCTGTTTGCAGAGATGACCATAAGACGTTAAGCAGATATACTACAGATGCATTCATCTTGAAGAGAACTTCTATATTAAGGAGTCTACACAAGCGTATAACTATACCGAAACAAATTCCTATATTTGGTCAGTTGATTTACTCCCAGACATACTATAAAAATTGTTCTCGTAATAGCCACTTATCGCACCCTACCTTTGGGATGCAAATCGCCGAACGCTCTTACTCCGCTACTATAAAGGGGTATAGGTTCGCCTTTAATGGCATGGAGCAAGACGATGAGGTAAGTGGACAGGGTAACTCAAATACCACACACTTTAGACAGTATGATTCAAGACTTGGCAGATGGTTCAGCCGAGACCCTGCACTTATTCCTTGGCAAACTCCTTATGCAAGTATGAATAATTCTCCAATAATATTTAATGACCCCTTAGGAGACGATATCATTGGTACACGAAGAGAGAAAAGAGCGTTTCGACGAAGAGAGAGAGCAGCAGGAACTTGGCGAGCGACTAAAGCACTCTATGGCAAGGGGAACACAAATGGCCGCCGAGGTAATGGAGGGGAATTAGATTTAAAACTCCAAGAAGTTAAAAATGGAAGAGGGTGGCTCACAATTAATAACGCACAGATACAGAATGCTCCAGCTGACGGAGTAGATAGAAATCAAAATCAAGATCATTTATACTTTAGTCCATTAACTAAGACTAAAACACGTAGATTTAGATTTAATAATAGGAAAACTACATTATGGACAACAGCTTCTCCAACACCTCAATTCACAAGAAATTATCCTGCAATACCAATAAGTACAGGATTTACGTCTATAGGTAGACTTGGAATTGGAACCCTAGGTAATTATGTTGACCGTAATATAGGTTCGGTTTCTGGTTATACTATATCTATGGATTTAGTGAATATACATCCAGATGATGTTAATCCTACTAATCCAGCAACATACAGCTTCTTATTAAATGGGAATCCCTGGAATATTTTTCCCGGAGTGACTAATAGTAGACGTGCAAGAGTGCGTAATAGAATTGTACGAAATCAAATGGTCGCTACTACAGATATCATTAATGTTAGTGGAATTTGGAGGACTACAGGTGGCGTTGTGGATGCTTGCCACGGTTATAAGATAAGAACTACAGTAACAATCCAAAAGTATACAAATAAAAAATATAGAAGATGAAAAAAATAAGTTTGGTAATTCTACTAATAGTCAGCTCAACTTTAATTAGCAGTAAATATTCTGAGGAACTTAGCATTTGTAAAAATTGGTTCGCAGAAAAAGAGAATGTTTGTCTAACAATAAATACAAAAGGATATTCCACTATCAATACTTATGATAAAGTTAAGGTTAAAACCAAAGGTGACAAGTTGAAAATTACAACATTTTACAACAGAATTGCTTTAACTGGGGGAAAAGAAGTCTCTTGGCTTAATGTAAATAGGCTAACCCAAGATACTTTTGTTTTATCTCTTATTGAGGGAAAGGAGTGTATTGAAACGATGATGCCTATAGATGATAGCATTGTTTTCGTTTCATGTCCTGATGGTTGTATAGAAAAAGTAAAATATTATGGTCCTCGCTAGTTCTACAAATAACTACTGAGCCCCATTTAAAGGCATCGAATAATTAGTATAAAGTGAGCTTTCAGATAATCTGAAAGCTCACTTTTTTATGATAAGATTTCACGTTTCTGAAAATTCAAGGTAGACACCGCTGATTGGAGTTTGAGCGAAGCGGAAACTTCAATCTACTTTTTGGAAGGATGAGTTTGCAACTCAAGCAGGGCTGGCTAAGAGAAAGCAGAAAGAAACAGGAAGAAAGGCATTCATCCCGTCCTCGTTTAGCTAAGAAAAAGCATAAAAAAAAGGGTATATAAACAGACTCATACTTCGTCTGCCTCCTCCAGAGGCGGACGGGCTTGTTTTTACCACGACCACCACAGAGCTAAAAAATAGCACTATGGAGGTCGTTTGTTTTTCTAAGCACACTGTGGGCGGTATTCATTAGTGGCTACTCTGTCGGGGTAGCACTATACTCCGTCGGCTGACGGATCATAGAGCCACCATCCGCCACCGCCACATGTTGTAAGGCTCACCTGCGGGTCACTAGAGGCTTCGGGCAAGAGTTTATAAATGCCTACGGCGAATTGTTGCCCTTGTGGCAAACCATCTGATTTCGGTCTAAAATTCCTATATTTGGTCATTTGCTTAGCTCCCAGACATACCGTAAAAATAGTCATCAAAATAGCCATTTATCGCACCCTACCTTTGGGATGTTAATGCCCGAACGCTCCCAAACCTTTGGGAGCAAGGGGTATAGGTTCGCCTTTAATGGCATGGAGCAAGATAGTGAGGTGAGCGGTAGTGGTAACTCCTACGATTACGGATTTAGAATTTATAATCCGAGGTTGGGCAAGTTTTTAAGCGTTGATCCACTTACCTCTTCTTATCCTTGGTATACTCCTTACCAGTTTGCGGGTAATCGCCCAATTGAAATGATTGACTTGGATGGTCTTGAACTTCTGAACTATCGAAGCAGTTATCATATTAAGTTCTCAAGAGACGGTATTACAGATCTATATTATGCCCATTACCAAGGTAATGGACGAAGTGAAATTCCAAACTTAAAAGTCGATGGTGATGAAAAGGCGGCACTTTTAACTGAAATAAATTCAAACTATGACCCAAATGTTCATCCAAATGTTAAATTGCCAGATAAAGAACAACCTGGAATCAAACAAAAAGAAAGAATGAAACAACCGGGAGATGGGCTTCCCAAGACACCCCAGGAGGCACTACCAGACGCAATATTATACGGTGCTGAAACGTTGACAAATTACCTTAAACAGAGTTTTGAAGAGTGGCAGGGAGGGCAAATGAGAGCCGATCAACTAGAAGCCGGGAAATTTGCGGTTAATTTAGTGCGAGATGAATTCAATAAAATTTCTGCTGAGAATCAAGAAAAGTTTGGTTATTCGATAAACTTTCAACTTGATGTTGCAAACTACCTAGTTGATGGGACACCTCCTGAATTTGCTGCAATTGAAGAGCCAAGTGCAAACGCAAGCCAAGAGGAAAGGGATACTTGGAAAGCAAATATAAAAGCGGAACAAGAGTATGTAATAAAAGTTAAAAAGTACGGTGATGCATTTATTGAAACGTTCAAATTAAATAATAGGCAAAAAGGTAAACCAACTAAGCTTGAATATCATTTAGGGAATGCAGTGTCAGACCATTAAACGACGTAATAATTAATTCTATGTATAAAATACTAATATCAGGAGTTTTAGCAGTCTTAGTACTTTCATGCTCAACTAAAAGAAGTAAACAAATTAATATTTGCCGCGAAAGTCTATCAATGAAACAGTATTATCCAAACTCAATGCTAATGGATAAACAATTACAAATATGCTTTGCGGAGTTGATTGATGAATCTTATAATATTTTGAAAGAAATAGAAAAGAGAGAAGAGACAAAGATTCATAATAGAATTAAAAACTCTATAAACCAGTCGTCTCAGTCAATAGAATTTACAACCGAACAAGTTAACTGGGCTTCTAGCCTATTAAAGGAGAATGGTATGCCAACCATTGACAGTGTAACAGTTAAATCTCAGTTTCCTATTTACCAAATTTTTAATAGCCCGGAGACCTATATTAGTTTTGTTTTTCCATTTGTGAATAGTGAAATAGGGTACAATGATGAAATAAAGATTAGTTATAGTTTAAACATCCAAGGTAATACATATAGTATAAAATTATGGCGAATTTCTTTTCTTGAAGCTGAGGATCACAAACAACTTTTAGATTTGTTAAATAATGGATTCTAACATTATTGGTCAGCTGATGGATCTATTACTTTTTTCTACTTTTTAATAGAACTATTTTTTGGGGCCTACATTATGCTTTAGGATTTAAAAGTGGTGTAATTAATCCGGAAAGAGAGGAAAGAATAAATAAAAGGATTTCTAATGGTCTTGGTGCTGGATTGAAGTTAACCTACTTTTTTTAAAAGTATGAGGAGTGATTCTTTTTGGAAAGTTCTAATGTTATTAATCGTCAATAATTATAACAACTTCCGGTGCAACTTCTACGAATGTGTTGAATAAAGTTGTCCCAAAGATGGGAATACTAAAAATAAAGGGTTTGGAAATGAGGTTTTCAAACCTCTAGAAATAGAAATCAGATTTAGGGAAATGAAAGCCCTAGATCAGATAAGAAAAAGGTTAGATTCATTGACGTCATGCCAAAGGCAAATAAATATTGAAAGTAGAAATGATTGGAGGATTATTGACATCCATCGCAGGTGTTTTTACCCCCGCCGATTGAAGTTACCGCTTCGCTCAAACTCCAATCAGCGGGAGAAGTTGAGGGAGTTGAAAGAGTTACACGACTATTCTACTTCAACAATTTTAAAACCAAGGAATCCGCACATTGACTAATTTCACTACCAAAATTGTATTTTCTGTTATAGCTCCATCCGTAAGAAACAGTCTCACTTACTACCCCAAGAATTGGGTGTATCTCAAATACACCATACTCAAGTGCCCCATCGATTGTTGGCTGAATAAGTGCTTCATCAATACTATTAGCTACTGTACTTTTAAACAACACATTATATCTATAAATATTTGTACCTAAAGAACCTAATATTGAATCTGGTTTTAGAAAATAAAAAGAGCAGTCATAATGACTGTCTCCTCCTTCTCGTAATTCAGGTATAACCATTATTTCTTTGTTCTTGAAAGATTTTTTATTGAAGTAGTTGAACTTCTTCCCTCCAACATTTAGAATAATCGTATTATCCTCAACTATAAATGTATCACTGCGAATAATTCTATTTTTTTTATTGATTACGGGAGTTACACTCCAGTAATTATGAATAAAGTAGTTGCTTTCTACAATTACTTCCTTTTCTATGGGATTATAAACAGTATCTCCACTTTCTTTTATTCTATCAAACGACATTGATCTACAAGTAAAACTGCTATCACTATAGCTGTCTTGACAACTTGTTTGACATAAAATCATTAGTATTATAAGCAAAAAACTATTCATGGTATTTAATTTGTTGGTGTTATTGGGCTTTCTTCTTTTTGATTATCCATGTTCTCATTCACTTGTGTAGCTTCTTGATATTCATATACAGTGACACTTTTCTCTACCCAAGCGTTTTTAGAATTTATTCTTTGCTGGTCTGCTGAGGTTAATGAAGTGCCGTAATGCTCATTAAGCGTAGAGAGTAAGTTATCATAATGACTAGGCGTTGTTTCTTCTCCTTCTTTAGATTTCGAAGGACTACCTACTCCTTCCATAACCATTGATATAGCTACTTCATTTGAAATTTCCTCACCCATAACAGCTGAAGAATACTGTTTTAGCGATTCAACTGCATCAATCATCATATCACTACCTACTTTGTGGTCTCCATTTTCTCGAGCTGCGTGGAATGCAATCTCATGAATCAAAGTTCTAGCCATTGATAGCTCCGTTTGTTCTACCACTGGAAAATCATTCTCAGATTGTTCTTTAAATTGGTTTGGTATTTGAATAGCGTTGGGATTAACATATAATAGAGATTTGTTTCCCGACTTACCTGGTTGCTGGGCTAAGACCTTTGGTTCCATTTGCCTTACACCGAGCCTTAAATGTTTATCATCCCCCATAAACTGAGTCAAATATTTTGAACTAAAAAGAATAGCATCTTTGTGATTTACCAATTTCTGAGCTACATCTCTGTAAGCCGTTTGATTGAAGAGGTTTGTAGGTATAATGTCTCTTCCATCAAAGTCCAATATATAAATTGGGCTATTTGTAGCAAAATTGTATGGACTAAACCCTGGATACTTCTTAAATAGTGGATCAACAGACATCCACCTCCCTAATCTGCTATCATACATCCTCGCACCGAAGTCGTAGGCGTTACCCTCTCCGTTCACCTCATTGTCTTGTTCCTTGCCGTTAAAGCCGAATCGATAACCCTTTGTGGTAGCGGTATAGGAGCGTTCGGGCATTAACATCCCAAAGGGATAGTAA
>JBLHWH010000231.1:0-9435 GCA_047628935.1 Halioglobus sp.
AAAAAATATGGACAATGAGAATTGTCGTTGGAGCTCAGATGGTTCTAATCATGATAGGATGGTTTATTATTCAATGGCCCAATCTAGTTGTGTTTTCTGATGGTTCCATGTTATCTATGTATGATGCTTCTGGTCCAGTAGCTACGATGAAAGTTTTATTCTTCTCCCTTGCCATAGGTGTTGTTGTAATATTCCCATCATTATATTATCTTTTTCGATTGTTTAAATCAGAGGATAATCTATCATAGTTGTGTAATTCTGATGGCTAATCTATCATGTTTAAGATCTGTGTTTACCGATATAAGAACTTAACTTTAATGGTCACAATGATAAAGATCATCACCATTTCCATAATACTGATTTAGATCATATGCGTTGAGTAACTCAGGTTACGTATACCTTTAGAGATACAACTTACATTTACAGAATAATAATTCAAGAATAATTTGACGATATGATAATTGAAAAAAATTATAATGACCGTTACAATTCCAATTACCGAATGGAGCAAACCAACTTCTATAGCACAATAACACTTCCAATAAGATAAAATATGAAAAAGACAGCTATTTTCTTTTTACTTACAGCCTTTATAATTGCAATCGGCTGTAAGAATACTTCTACAAAAATACCAATGGTTATTTCTGAACAGGAGTTTGATGAAGAATTCATTATTAAAGGCAAGGAAATAGCATCTTCCGCATTTTTATCACTCTCAGGTGAATTGGCGAAAGCTGTTAAGAATGGAGGACTTAAAAATGCGCTTTCATATTGTAACACAAATGCTATACCATTGACCGATAGTTTATCCAATGCACATAATGTCGATATAAAAAGGACTAGTCTGAAATTTAGAAATCCACGGAATAAACCTACTGAGAGGGAGAAAGAGATTTTAAATCAATACGAATTGGCAAAGGAAAATGGTCAGATCATGGAAGCAATCATTGACAATGAGGCTGAAAGAAAAACATTCCATGCTCCCATAATAGTGCAAGCTGCATGTATCAAATGCCATGGGGCAAAATCAAATATCTCAATGTATGATTCTATTCTAAAATTATATCCTAACGATCTTGCAACAGATTATACGCAGGGAGATCTGAGAGGAATGTGGAGTATATCATTCAATAAATAAACATAAGAAACATCAACTATGACAACATATATAATAATCGCAGCAGTGGTACTAATTATCGCATTTCTATATCTGAATCCTAAGGGCGGCGGACAGTCATTTAACAATTTATCCGTCAATAACTTAATTCCATTGATGAAGAATAATGACACTGTACTGATTGACGTTCGTACACAAAACGAAATAAATCAAGGTATTATCGGTATACCGAAAGAAATCGAACTTGGTCCATCAATGAATAAAAAATTGAGTAGTCTCGATAGAAACAAAAAATATGTTGTCTACTGCAGAAGTGGCGTGCGCAGCGCAATGGCCAGCAAGATGATGGTAAAAATGGGATTTGTGGATGTAAATAACCTTATTGGCGGCTATAACGCTTGGAATCAAAGGTGAAGACATTCAACAATTACCTATTAAAACACAAATTATGTTAACAAACATTCTTCTAATTATCATCCTTTTACATTTAGTAGTTGGATTTGGATGGCTCGTATACAAACTATCCCCTCGAAAGGGAGATGAGCTAATAGACAGTAGTGAAGACTTAGAAAACTAATCAATATGATATATATAAAATCATGGATATTTACTTTAGTATTAATTAGTTCATTCCAGTTCGGGCAAGCACAATCTTATGAAGTCGAGATATCACCGATATCTATAGAAGGTCTTGGTGGGCTACAATCCTATGCTGTAGGAACGTACAACGGAGAATGGCTACTCATAGGAGGCAGATTAGATGGACTTCATCAACGGCAGCCATTTGCAGCATTCAGTGCTGATGGGAAAAATCGAGAGCTAATCGTGGTAAATCCTACTGACAAAAAAGTATGGCGAGCACAGCTAGCATCGTTACCTACAGCTCTCAAAGAGCAACTCTCTTCTAGTAACATGCAGTTCTATCAATCTGAAAATAGATTGCTCTGCACAGGAGGTTATGGATTTAGTCCAACAAGTGATGATCATATCACTTTCCCCTATTTGACAATAATAAATATCTCTCAAACAATAACCGATGTTAAAAACAATACTGTTAACGCATCAAGTTTTCATCAGATAGAAAATGAAGCTTTTAGAGTTACTGGTGGAGCATTAAATAAGATTGAAGATGTGTATCATTTAGTAGGCGGACATAAGTTTATGGGAAGGTACAATCCTATGGGTCCAGATCACGGTCCAGGATTCGAACAAGAATATTCTGATGAAATAAGAAGATTCAAGATTAATACTGATGAAGAAATCACAGTAGAGTTCCTTAACCCTTTTCATGACGCAATGCACCTTCATCGCAGAGATTATAATCTAGTCCCTTATCTTTCAGGAGAAGAAAGAGAATTGATGATACACAGTGGCGTCTTCAAAAATACGGTGGATTTGCCATGGCTATATCCTGTAAGTATCAATAAGGATGGCTATCAACCAAAGGAGGATTTTACTCAATATTTCAATCACTATCATTGTGCGAATTTGCCAATATTCGATCAGGAATCTGGTGATATGCATACTTTGTTCTTTGGAGGTATAGCTCAGTTCTATAAAGAAAATAATGTGCTCGTCCAAGACAACGATGTCCCATTTGTCAATACGATTGCAGAAATCAGACGAAACGAGTCAGGTGAATTAAAAGAGACTAGATTGAGGGCTAAAATGCCTGGGTATCTTGGAGCTGGATCTGTTTTTATTTTTGATTCTGATGCTCAACGTATAGATGAAGACATCCTTGATGGATCTTTGATCGGAGATGAATATCAAGATGTAGGTTACATATATGGAGGCATTAGAAGTTCTCTACCAAACATATTTTGGATCAACACTGGTCAAGAAAGTGAGGCTAGTCAAACTATTTATAAAGTCGCAATAAAGAGGGTCGAAGATGTATCCTCTGCATCTGAAATGGATGATAAAGCGTATTTACAATTCTATCCCAATCCTGCAAGTCAATTGGTGAGAATGTCAATAGATATTGAAAAGCAAGCTGATCTGTCTATAACCATTACTAATGCAATGGGAGCACACATTCATAAACAAGTAATCCAAAAATCAGATTTAATCCAAGGAAGAAATCATATCGTTTTGGACGAGGTTAATATTGGTTATGGAGCTTTTCATTATACAGTGAACATTGGTGACAAGGTAATAACAAGGAAGGTGATTTGGACGGAGTAACGGATTTTGGATTTGGGTCAATATTATATCTTATGCTCCAAATATTTCTTAAAATAACGCGCACTATCCCTAGCACTCCGAGTAGAACTGTGAGCGAAATTACCTCCTTGCTCTAGGTAATAAAACTGCAATCCTGATTCAGCTGGATCAGGCAACAGTTTTGTATAATCAATAGATCCATTTCCTAGTTCTGTGTAACCTCTTGTGACTTTATCCATGTCTTTGATGTGCCACATAACAAATCTACCGGGCTGCTTTTTTTATCAAATCAGCAGGAGTGAAATTCGAAGAATGCATTACCCAATACATGTCCATCTGCAATTTCACCAATGAAGGATCAGTTTCTGATAGGATCAAATCGCATCCAGTTTTTCCATCATGATCTTCAAATTCAAATCCATGATTATGGTATGCAAAGCCAAGGCCAGCCGAATTTACTTGTTCCCCTATCTTATTTAACATAGGTATCATTCGCTTGAAATTCTCCATATTCCTTTGCTCAGGTGCTATCCATGGCCAAGTAATATATTTACTATCAATCTCTTTTGCTCCAACAATACAGCTGTCCACAAATCGTGTAAGTTCGTCCTTTCGCTTGTCTAAAAAGGGTGCAAATCCATAATGTCCACTGGTTACTGAAATGTCAAGATCATCAAGGACTTTCTTAAATTCTGAAGATTTGAACCCATAAAAAGAGCCTTTATCAGCATCAAATCCATATGCTTCAAAATCTTGGTAACCCATCGTCTTCAATTCTTTTAGAGTATCAATACGATTATCATAATCGCTCAGCATAGTTCTATTTTTATGTCGAAGACAATATCGAAAAGACAGGAGAAAGGGTTTTACAAGTTGAGTTGGCGTTTCCGTAAACTGATCACAGCTTTTCTATATTGCTTTGCTGCGCAAGACTTTTTTATACCAAATAAATTTGATAGCCCATTAGGTGTGAAAGTTCTTCGTTTCATTTTAATGAAGGTTGATTATGGCTTTGATTCCATATCTTCTTTTGACTCCACATCAATACCTTCTATCATAGGACCGCCAGCAGTTAGAATATTCTTTGCAAGGTTAGATATATTTACCTTTATATCACCAAGTTGAGAATTTATCTCTCTAAGTTCGGTATTGATTATCTGAAGTACCTCTTTACTTGTTTCGGTAGGACCATATGTAGACTCTCCTACTACCCTGCTTACTGCAAATAATCGATCCCCAATAGTTGGACGTGTCTTTTCACCTATCTGTCGTTTGGTGGCACTTCCATACAATTGATTACTTACGCTATTCATTTTATCAACTACTGATTTATATGTTGTTGATAGATCAGCATTAGATGAGGGTGTTTGAGCTAGTGCTCTTTCGATTGCCTTTACTTTAGTGATTGTATTTCCCATTTTGAATCGTGTTGCTGTAACATCACGTGTCGTATTATCATATTTCTTCCAGAATGAAGTAGTTTCTTCTATAGTTGATCCTGGCAAGGAATTAGAATGCAACGGCACTACTTCGAATGATTTCTCTCCTACAAAATCTGTAATCACGCCATCAATTTCTTTACTCATAGCTACCGTGTATGTACCTGGAGCAACAAGAGATCCTTGAGGTCCACTGTCCCATTCACCTCTCTTTTCAGGATTCAAAGCAATCGTATTTGGCGCAGGATATCTCAGATCCCAAGCGAGTCTATGAAATCCTTTTTTAACAGGACCAGAAATCTTTCTTACAACTTCTCCAGATCCGTTTTTAATTGTAAACCACATCCTATCTGTAGGATCAGTTATTTCTTGATCTAAGGCATCCCATCCTGGAAATTTGGTTGTGCTATTATCTTTCTCCGCTTCTTGTCTGAGTTCTTTTTTGGTCTTATAACCATCTTTCAAGTAATAAGTAAAAACGGATCCAAACGCTGGATTCTCAGCCATAAAATAGTCTGCACCTAGATTTCCAACTCCTGGGCTAAATCCAAGAGAAGATCTAGGAATATACCAAAGCCCTTTACCCGCATCTAATAATGATGCTTCACTTTCTAACATTTCATCATCAGTATTTCTGAATACTTCTATATTATCAAAAATGTAAATAGACCTTCCAAATGATCCGCAAATAAGATCATTGTCCCTTCTATGTATAATCAAATCACGGAATGATATTGTTGGCAATCCACCTTTCAACTGAGTCCATTTTTGACCACCATTTTTTGTGAAATAAATACCAAATTCTGTTCCTATGAACATTAAATCCTTATCGACATGATCTTGTACTATTCTCCAGACTAAGTTTCGGCTTGGAAGATTATTAGCTATTGACTTCCACGATTTACCCTGATTTGTACTTTTGTAAATGTAGGGTTTGTAATCTCCTTCTTTATGATTATCGAGTGCAATGTATACTGTATTCTCATCATAAAGGTCTGCGATTATATTATTGACATACGCTCTTTTCGGGCAATCAGGTAATACAGATGACACTTCACTTTTTGACCAATTAGCTCCTCCATCTGGGGATACATGTAGTAAGCCATCATCCGTACCGATGTATAATAGATCTTTTTTTACAGGGGATTCTGCGATAGACGTTATTGTATTATAGTTTGACATAGCTTTCAAGTCCCAGGCATTGTCTGAGCTTTGTTGCTTGCCCATTATTGGCATTTCTATTCTACTTTGATCTCTTGTAAGATCTCCAGATAATGCTGTCCATTTATCACCTCTATTTTCAGATTTCCATAATCGTTGGGATGCAAAATATATAGTTGTAGGGCTATGTGGACTTACCAAAATCGGAGCATCCCAATTGAATCGTTCATAGTCTTCATTTGCGCCTGGTTGTGGTTGAACATCTACTACTTGTCCCGTTTTCATATCGATTCTAGCAAGTGTTCCTTGTTGCCGTTGGCCATATAATATATTTGGATTACCTGGCTCAGTTGCTGGTTGATGTCCATCCCAATTCAGTACAACTTTCCAATCTCCATTGTCTATTCCTTGGATATTATCTGTTCGTGAAGGTCCTCCTTCTGTACTATTATCTTGAGTACCACCATATACATTATAGAATGGTTCGGCATCATCTACAGCAATTTTATAAAACTGAGTTAATGGAAGGTTTGCAAAGAACCTCCAATTCGCCGCTAAGTCATAACTTTCATATAATCCACCATCTGTTCCCAACATGATATAATCAGGATCACTTGCTTTGAACGCTATTGCATGGTTATCCGAGTGTTTATTCTTTTCTGACAATCTTCTGAATGTCTTCCCTCCGTTATCAGATACTTGGACTCTTACATCCATGAGGTATAACCGATCAAAATTATGAGGGCAAGCATAAAGTTCTTGATAATAATGTGGCCCTGTAGCCCCGGATACTGCATCCGACATTTTAGTCCAAGACGCACCACTATTTGTTGATTTATAGACCGCTCCTTTTGTTTGATCTAATTCTATGGCAGCATATAAAACATTCGATTTTTGAGGTGATATAGTCAATCCTATTTTTCCCATATTTGACTCAGGTAGGCCACTTGTCAACTTTGTCCATGTGTCTCCACCATCTACAGATTTATGCAAACCTGACCCGGGGCCGCCACCCATATAGGCCGCAACAGTTCTATGTCTATCCCACGTCGCCGCATATAATATAGAAGGATTCGTGTGATCCATCACCAATTCCGTAGCTCCAGTCCATTCAGCATTACCAAGCGTTCTTGTCCAAGACGTCCCTCCGTCTGTTGATTTATAGATACCTCTTTCACCTCCTTTACTCCAAAGCGGACCTTGAGAAGCTACCCAAACAACATTAGAATTGTCAGGATGTACGATGATCTTTGAAATGTGTTCTGAATTGGGGAGCCCCATATTTGTCCATGTTGATCCACCATCTCCACTTCGGTATACGCCACATCCAAATGAAGCGTGTCGTCCACCTACATTTTCACCCGTCCCTACCCAAATCACTTGGTCATTTGATGGATCTATGGTAACGCATCCCGTTGAATAACAATCTTCTCCATCAAAAATCGGAGTAAAGGTGTTACCAGCATTATCTGTTTTCCAAACACCACCTGATCCAACCGCAACATACCATTGACTTTCGTCAGCAGGATTGATAACAACATCAGCAATCCTTCCCGACATAAGAGCCGGTCCTATATCCCTAAATTTTAAATTAGAAAAATTTTCCGATGACCAATTGTCTTTTTCGGTGTTTGATTGAGAAAATAGTATAGAAGTTCCGCACAATAAGGCGGCAAAAAGTAGGAGCTTTTTCATATAGATTATTTTAGATTGGGAAGATAGGGAGCAAAAAGGAAAATCTAATATTTATATGAATTATTTTCAAAGACAGTAACGATCTTTTTGAAAATGGATCTAAATTTAATAAATCCCTTAGGAATGATGCATTAATAAAGTACGTTTTTATGTGCTGATATTTTTTCATTCTCCAAGGCAAAAAACGTAGGCAATGCAGAGCATAGGCGAGGCTTAGGAATGATATTTCAAGATAGTAGGAGATAAGATCTGGGCAATCGATTAGAATGTGCACTATCTAAGTAATGTTCTCTCTTCGGTATCAGATAATAAACTTCTCAATTATCAAGGAGATGGTGTATCTTTATAACAACCATAGATTCTCAGCTACTCGAACTACTACCCATTTGGATGGGGCATGCCAGGCAGATCCGACGTCTACATGAGCCACAGATACGGCTTCAATGGCAAGGAGATGGACAATGGAGTGAAAGGAGAAGGTGTGCAGTATGATTATGGATTTAGGATTTATGATGCTAGGATTGCTCGGTTTTTGAGTGTTGATCCGCTGACAGCTTCTTATCCGTGGTATACGCCTTACCAGTTTGCTGGGAATATGCCTATTTTAGCGGTAGATGTAGATGGGTTAGAACCAGGGTTAGGAATGGCATTGGCCAACATGGTTGGAAAAGATCCAGAATTAAAGAATATGGATTATGGAGAAGTTGCAGACAGGTTTTATACTCAGCAACAAATACATATTGGATTGACAGGATTAGCAATTGTTGTATCTGGAGGTGCAGTGGCATATTATGGCATTGGAGGTGGATTGGCATTTAGTGGCACTTCACTTACATTTTCGATTGCCATCGAAGGAGCCGCATCATATGCTACTGGATCAAAATTTGATTTTTTCGATGCTGGTGTTGGAGCTTTTGGAGTAGGATTATATATGCTAACTTCTCCTCAAATAGATATTACTTCTAATGATATTACATTTGGATACGAGAAAGAACATTTACAATTAGCATCTGAGTATTTAGCAAATTTTGCAGGATACAAATTGGGAAAATTTGTTAATATTAAATCTGATAAATATTTTAAATCTGCAAAACATTTTGCGAGAAAAAGTGAAGGGGCTTTTGTTTATGCAGGATTACTTGGTAAGTATGGTAACAAAAATGTTATTAATACCCTTAAAACGAGATCCATAATAAATAAAGCTTTTGAGTATCAAACAATAGCAAACGTTGATAAATTTATTGGAAATATGTTATTGAATGGTGGAATAACATTTAAAGATTTATTATTTACTTCAGTCTCGAAACATGCGGCAAGTGCTTATATTGAATCTAATGAAAATGAAACTTGTGAAGAAGAAGAAACATGCATTGATTGAAAAGTGGTTAATTAATTTATCATTACTTATAGGGTTATTTTATTTAGCTCTGCATTTTTATAATATTAAATACATCAAATCAGATTTCACTATTGAAATAGCAACAATTCAGGATATTATCATCAATAAACATGGAATTACTTATATATATTCATATGAAATTGGTTCTGAAAAGATGAAAGGAAAATTTTTTGATTTAAAATATTCAACTAAAAAAAATGTTATTGTTGGTGAGAATTATTTATTGCTTGTATCTAATACAAGTAATAATAAAAGTCTGCTTATTCTGGATGAACTTATTGGAAAAGATGAAAATAAAAAATGCATTTTAAAGAAATATCATGGATATAACTGGTTCGGCCCCCTATTATTCAGACTATAGCATACGAAGGTTATAGAATATAGTTAACATGGCCTATCTTTGCCCTTGCGAGGATCGACCGATGGTGATTTTTATACCGATGTCGATTTGTATTGTG
>JBLHWH010000232.1:0-9426 GCA_047628935.1 Halioglobus sp.
GACTGAAGAATACAGAGAACTAAAAAGAACAGAAAGTAACATTGCATGATCGTGCCAGAGTCGCCTTTAAAGAGCGACTCCGTCAGATATGCTTGGACGTTATCCTCGATTAAAGGTCTAAAAGTAGGTCTTGCTGATGGAAAATGAGAAAAAAGTACAACCTAAAGCTGGACAGCTAAAGTGCTAAGATTGCTAGTATGCTTCAAGATGCCATAGAAGTAAACCAATACATTGCACAAACCAAGTACAATAATCAGATTAAATCAAATCGTGAATAGCGGGAGGCAACATCTAAGAATGAAATACCCTTTTTGTTTTTAACTCATTCAATTACGAGCGTGAGTTACTCCTAAAAGATGTTGAACGCGAAAAACTTTTTAATTACTAAAAATGAAATATTTTAAGTTTTTATTCTTAATTTTGACTGCTATACTTGGGTATAGTATCACAAGTTATGGACAAAATAATTGTAGTGCATATTTACCATCTGAAAGCGACTTTGTTAGAGTTGTAGAAGGAGAATGCATTGATCCAGAATCTTCTTTACCTAATTATAATGGAGAGATAAAATTTAATCTAAGAATAATTAATGTTGGTAAATCAGACGAATCTAATTTACTTACTATTGATGAAATTAATGACATTAAATCTAGTATTGAGCAAGTGTATACACCTCATAATATAAAGTTTGTTTATGAAGTGATTCCTGTGAATAGTACAGTTCTATATGAAAATCTGTATTCCGAAGAATATTCTGATATAATCACTAATTATTCTTGTAATAGTATTGTCGGACTAGTAAGTAGGGGGCACACGGGAAATAATGAATCACCAATAAATAGCGGTACATTTATAACACAATTTCAGCCAGGTAAGGAATTTCAACGAACTTTTTGTCATGAGCTAGGTCATTCTATTGGCTTACTCCATACCTTTCGTTCTGATAGTGGATCTCAAAATGAGAAATCATCTGAGAATATAGCAAGGGTCGATCAATCTACATGCGAATGTGACTGCCTCCTTACTGGTGATATGGTGTGTGATACCCCAGCTGATCCTACAATCCCTACGCAAGGTCTGTATAGTATAGGTTGTGACGATGTTTATAATACAACACAATTGAAAGATGATTGCCTTGTTGTATATGGTGATGAAATGTTACCACTAATTGGTAATGTAATGACATATAGTATTTCTGAATGTGGAGGACATATTTCTGATGGACAGGAGAGATTAATTAGGGAAAAATTAAATGTAATTACAGGGTTACAAGAAAAATTACATACAGAAGCAATTAATTTCTCTAACATAAATGAAATTAATTCACCAGTTACGATAAGTAGCAATACTAAATTTAATAGTGATGTTGTTGTAAACTCAGAACTTACGATAAGCAATGCCACAATAGAATTTACTTCAGGACATGGATTTACAGTAAGTCCAGGCGGTACTCTGGTCATCAATAATAACTCAACTATTAGGACTAGTAATGTCTATTGTAGCGGAATATGGAAAGGCATAGAAATATTGCCAGGAAGTTCTGGTTCCACTAGAGTGTCAATTCTTGATAATTCCACATTAAGTTTATCTGAGGCAGGTATTTATAATCCTCAAGGAACATCTGGTGGGGTTAAATTAAAAGTTTATAACTCGACGATTGATGGACCATCAATTGATTTATCTAATGTTTATGGAATTACTAGATTAAGAGATAGTGATTTTAATAGCACGGTGAAAGTTACTAATGCTTTTTCTCTAAGGGTACTAGGGTGTAATTTTGATTTTCCTGTGGGAAGTCTAGATTCAGGAATAAAAGCTAGTGATACTCGATTATATTTGCATAAGTACTACGACGGTGGTGGTGCTTTCAGTAATTGTTCTTTTAAAAATTGTGGTAAAGCGATTGAATTTATTTCTAGCGGTGCACATTCAATAAAAGTAAGTGAGACAGATTTTGAAGAGGTGCTTTCTGGGATTGTTGCTATAAGCACAGCTGGCTCTATAACGGTTAATGATTGCGTAATAGGTTTGAGAACACCTACTGCTCAAAATAACTTTGGAAAAGGAATCTTACTCGATAATTTCATAGATTTTGGAATCTATGATAATATAATAACGGGTTTGCCTGGCGTTGGCAATGTTGGTATTACAGTCAAGCAAACTGAACTTAATAATAATCCAAACCTGATTGTAAATAATCTTATTGAAGATTGTAGCCAAGGTGTATTTACATCTGGAGCAAACTTAGGAAACGAAATGAGTGGCGTTGAATTTAGTTGTAACGAATTCACCAATATTCTTGGTAATCATTTTAGTACTACAGAAATTGGCCCACAACAAGGAAGAGGAACAAATAATCCAAATCCTAGAGTTGCTGGGAATAAATTTGATGGAACGACAGAATGTACACAAGTTGTAATTGATGCTGAAAATTGTTTTAGTGACTTTAATTTTCAAGGCACTGGATTTCAAGAGGCTGATAAGAAGACATATTACTACAGAGATGGAGTAGTAAATGAAGAAGTGCCCATCTATTATAATCCAGGAGGACAATTTACTGGGGTTCCCCTGTTTTCTATTGTGGATTTAGATAACTCAGTATTGCCATTATGTGACTACTCTGGAGCGGTAAATAATCCAAATTACCCAACCCCCTTACCTAATCCTCATTCGACTTACACTGATATGTTTGATGGAGGTGATACTGGAGGAGATGTGACTTCTGTGAACAATAACAGTGGCTCAGATCCTGATGGTGTGATAAATCAAGTATTAAGTAATAGCCCATGGGTATCGATTCCTGTTGTACAAGCTATATTTGCGAATAGTCAGAATTTTACTGAAGCCCAGGTAGCTCAAGTGATTATTCAGAATCCTGGAGTGTTGGGTGATGCATATATTGGCGAGATAGTTTTTGAAAGTGGTAGCTTTTCATTGGCTAATCAGCACTTGATGCTACTAGCTTATCAGGCTGGAGATGTTCGGATTGATTATCAACGATCTTTGCTTGATGTTATCCTATATGGCACATTGACTATAAAAGAAGCTATGGAGAATGAGTTGGTAAATGGCACATTTGATCAATCTGTAATTAGAAGTCATCTGGCTGTCAAGATATCACACACAAAACTGTACCAAACAGTAGAGTCGTATGTCCTTGAGGATGATTATCAGAATGCTCTTTCCACATTGAATTCGAGAATGGGTGGGTATACATTTGATCCATCAAAGATTAATGAAGCGACAGCATATGCTGAAATTTTAACAATGGGAATGTACTTATATAATCAAGACATTACATGGACGAAAATATCGAATGCAGATAAATCTAGACTTACAAGTATTGCAAATAGCTATAATGGATTAGCAACCAATAAAGCTAGAAATATATTGAGTATATATCACGATATGAATTTGGGGATTATGCCAACAAAACCTGCATATAGTCCGATAGTTTTTGGTCAGGCTATACCAAGGTCTATAACCAAAGCGGAATTAATACAAGTATACCCAAATCCTACTGATGGGTACCTTAATATTAATGGGATTAGTTCAAGCTATAGGTTTGAGTTAATTACTACAGATGGTAGGATTGTTTATTCGCAATTGATAGATAAATCTACTCAAGGAGTAGACATATCGCATCTGGATAATGGAATCTATTTTTATCAAATTAAAAATGGAGATGAGATAATCCACATTGATAAGTTGATCATTTTAGAATAATTTTGTTTAATATTCCACCCAAATGTTTTTGTGACATTTGGGTGTTTTAATTTTATTTTATGAACTATATTAATTTACAAATTGCATTTTTTTTATCTGTTGGTATTGTACAATCTCAAATGCCATACAACCATCGTATAGAAAATGGACAAGTACAAGCTTTTGGAAAGTTAATTTATGAATTAGATGAGTCTTATCTTGCGATTGGTAGAGGTATAGATACTATAGATTTTCTAGGTGGAGTTTATGCTACTGAGATAGATAAGAAATCGGGTGAAATATTGTCTAATGACAAATATACTGAAAATGGTAAGATCTTTTTTTTTAATAGGGGTAATTCAGTCTTGAATATTAAAGACGAACCTTATTTTTTGTTTAAATCTGGAGCTACTATCTATCTATCATCCTATTCACAAATGGAAAATAAAATAGTCATTGTAAAAGAAATAGTATCTCCAACGGAATCAAATAGTCTTTTTATTAATGATTTTCAATATAAAGATGGTATTTTCTATATTTTGTCAGGACATTCAGAAGGAACGGTAATGCTGATGTATGACCTTGAATCGGATCTTATCGAAGAATTTTTTATACCAGAAGAAGAAGGATCAATGACTACAATGAAATTCAATTTTCTTCAAAATGGAAATTTTCTTTTGTCTTATGATATCTTCGAATCAACAGGTAAAAGAACAATAAATATAAAAGAGGTGGATGCTGTAGGAAATACTTTATGGAAGTACAAAAATCCAATAATTAATGAGCGAACAGTATATTCATTTATTCCAATGGATTCCACAACATATATATTAGGTGGTGTAAAAAATAACCTTGCTTCTATCAACCCAGAAGGAGAACAGACACCATTTATTTTAAAGTTTGATTATAATGAAAAAACGATAGTAGCTAAAAGTGATTTTGGTATACCTATAAATGAATGGTTTATGTGGAATAATCCTGTTGAAGAAATAGTGCAATCGCATGATGGTAATTCATTTTTATGTGTAGCTGAATTGTATGAATTTCCCTTAAATTATGATACTTTGACAAGTTATGCTATGGTAGCGAAAGTAGATAAGGATTTGAATAATATTTGGAAGAGAACCTATGGCTACATTGAGAAGGATTATTCTAGACACGAATTGGAAGATATAATAACTACGTCTGATGGTAACTACTTATGTCATGGAACATCGCAAAAGACAAATATTTACCCAGGGGAAATACCCTTACTCAGCTGGGTATTCAAAATCGATGAAGATGGTAAGATTGTAGGTGATACGACTACTTTAACCATAGATTGGGAATATGAAGAATATACTGAAGAAATATCCATCTTTCCAAATCCTGCATCAGATATGATTTACATTAATCAAGATGAGATAGAGAAAGTCACTTACCGTGTATATGATAGCGTTGGTAAGTTGGATGATGAGTTTGAGATATCATCAAAGAACTCAAGTGTGATGAAGGATATTGAATCTTGGTCTAGTGGCATGAAATTCATCTATATCATACAAGACAATAAAATAATGGGTCATATGAAAATGTTTAAACAATAACGTGTACAGAAAAAACCGAGGATAACATTGCATGATCAGAGAATAATCCGCTACTGCGGATTCCTCTCGATATGCTTGGACGTTGTCATCAATTAAGAAGAAGGAAATAATTACCGAGCTAAGTGTTTTGGAAGGAATCAAATGGTAATATTACCGCCGAACATCGTAAATAGAAAAGAAAATACATTAGCTGAAAGATTTATTGAGACTTTAAAGTTGGTAACATAAACTCAAAAATACCCAAATTTGCTAACCTTTAAACAATTTTAAAATGAAAAAAATATTACTTTTTATTGTAGTCACTTTGATTGCAAATATTATTAATGCTCAACAATCCTTGGATCAATTAATATTGCAATCCACTCATGTTTCCGAGGTAGAAGTAACTCAACAAGAATCTAAGTGGAATGAAAATCGAACACGAATTTATACCGAAAACAAACTTGTGGTAAAAAGTGTTTTTAAAGGTGAATCTGTTTTTTTTATAAAAACAATTGGAGGTATAGTCGGAGATGAATTTCAATTTCAAACACATACAAATCAAATTAAAATCGGAGACAAGGGCTACCTTTTTCTAAAAGATGAAAACTCATCTGAAATAGCCGCAGATTTTATTTTACTAAAGCATGAACAAAATAACACAAGCGGCATAAAATTTAATCGTACAACTTTCAATAGGGATGTGGTACGAAATAAGTTGGAAAAACTGAAAGATGAATCCCAAATTGAAAGCACAGCCACAAATCCATGTAATGGAGGAGGAAGTCTTGTAGGTCAAAACCAGACACAAAAAACTATAAGCTTTGAATTTGATAACATTCATTTTACACAAAACTTTACAACGATCGAGTTTGATGTTTTGGCTAGAGCAAGTGAAGAAGGTCTATATTTTGGTAGAGGAGACATTTATCTTAGCTACAATGAAGCTTTTGGCATAAGAAATGTCGAAAATGAGAAAGTTAGCATATCGAAAAGTGTAATTATTAATGACGCTTCATATGATTTAACTTTCGTTGATCATAATGATAGTACTGTTCGAGTGTCTATAGATAATGTTAGTAATTCTTCATTTCACCCTTTAGGAACTCTGCCAGAAAAGCTATTTCATGTAGAAGTAGAAATTACGAATTTTGATATTCTGGGAGATTTGTCTTTTGATGATTTTACAATATCAGAAGACATTTTCTATTATTGTAACGGAAATTACGTTCCCTTCGACAATATTAACCTTGACAATCCGATTAATGGAACATCAGCCCAACAGGGCTCAGAGATTGGTATAATATATACCTTTGAGAATGGTAGTGCAATTGAAAACAATTCTAAATATCAAGTAGATATTTTTGCTGAGGCCACAGCTTATTCAGAATTTGTAGGAGGACAGATAGAAATACAATATGATCCTACAGCATTTGGAGGTGATGTAGTTGGAAATGGATCTGCATCTTTTGATAAAGGGGAATTGATAGATAATGAATCTATTTACGAATTCTTTATTTTTGACGATGTTTTAATGACAGATAACATTCTAAGAATATTTGTCTATTCTGAAACTGATTCGGGGCATGAAATTCTGGATGAAACTCCTAAAAAAGTTGGAACAATTACAATTGATATTGAAGATTGTATGGCTGATAAAGGACTGGTATTTGACCCCTTTACAATTCAGACAAATCACTTGCACTACACTGGCAACCCTGTAATTCCAAACGAAGAGTATGATCCAATTGATATAGATGATACAGATTTGGGTCATGTATGTTGTCCTGCACCTAAGATAACAATGTTCAGTCCAGCTTCTATACCCGCGGGAACTGGAGATATACTTACAATAACAGGTACTAATCTAGGTGATGGTTCACTTGGAACGGGTCACTTACTTGAATTCTTTAATCAAGAAGTCATAGGTGACAATAAGTATATGTCAGCTGGCCCACTTGATTGGTTTATTGATGGAGTGTCCAAATGGACGGATACAGAGATTAAAGTAAAAGTTCCTTCAGTAGAAACAGGTATAAACTACCCAGCAACATCAGGTAAGTTTAAAGTATCTACACCTTGTGGTTCAGATGAAAGTGATGATAAATTGTATATACCTTATTCCGCTTTAGCCGTTAGAGATGGTGGACGCCAAGCTCCACTAGCCTTGCCTAATTTAGATGGAGAGAATATTTGTCTAAAATTTACTGATGATGTAAGTCTGACAATTAGACAAAAATTTAGAAGTGAGCTAAATAATTGGTGTAGCAAAACTCAAATAGGCGTGTTAATTGACCCTGATGAGTTAGTAGTTGGGGATAACTATACTGTAGGTGCAGATGGAAATAACGTTGTTCATATCCAAGAACTTGGAGATGTAGGCATCGCAAATCCTGATGCAAAAGCCGCTCTTGTTTTAACTGGAAGGTTTGACGAAAATTGTGATCAAGATAATTTTACTAGAGCACAAATTGTATCAGACATTGATATTATTATTTCTCCAGATGCATTATCAAGTAGCGATAATGCGATAAGACACTATTTAAGACATGAGCTTGGTCATTTACATATGCTTGGACATGCTTCGAGCATAGCGACAATGCCAGAGGACAGGTCTATTATGCATTCTGTATTTGGAGATGTTAGCAGTACATCCACAACTAATATTGACATAAAAGCTGATGATGAACTAGGAGCTAAAACAGTATTTTCGAGAACTTCTGCCATACTTACATGGTGTGACAATAACTATTCACCAATATCAACCAATCCAATGTGTGGGGATGATTGTCTAGCTACATCTACAGAAGAATTGATTGGTGATTCTGATCATATTAGTATTGTACCAAATCCCAATAACGGTAGATTTACCTTGTCAATTGACGATAATAATATGGCGATGCTTAAAAAAGTAACTGTCTATAGTACTTTGGGGGAGACTATTTATAGCGAAAATATTAAGTTTAAGAGTAGTATTGATATCCAATTAGATCTTGATACTGGTATTTATCTAGTTAAATTTGATTTTGCAGAACATTCGATTACAAAGAAAATTATCATCGAATGAAATACTTAATTTTAATCCTACTTGTGACGGGATGTTGTAGCAAAAACACATTGATTACTGAAAAGAGACCAAAGTCAGATTGCGAGAGATTACTTTTTGAATTGGGCTCAATGGTAAAGAATTCTCATGGAGTGCTTAGAATAGTAAATTCGGAAAAACTAGATATCTCAAAGTATTCAGATTGGAAAGACGAGAAATTAATGGTAGCTAGTATTCCATCTGATGACAAAGGTCAAAAGTACTACGAATGGCTCTCTTTGGCTGAAAAAATGAATAGTGTGAACGGTTGTGATAATTTAACAACAGTAAAAGTTGAACAATATTTAGGAGAGATTTATACCACTTCTATCAAGGGACATATAATTAAATATGCATTACACTATGGTCCTCGATGTCCGCAAATTTATAAAGGTCATGCTACACCTGATAATATTTGGTTAGAATGCTATTGTCTTCATATATATATTGATGAAAATGGTAAGTTTTTAAAAGTAAAGAGATCAGATTTCGGAGGTAATTGGCAGTAGAGAGAACTGATGACAACACTAGATAAGACGGAAGCCACCCTACTGGGATGGCCTCCGCTTATCCTTTGACGTTATCGTCTTGTAATCCATCCGTTAATCCGACAACAACCGTATCGGATTGTTGGATACTTTTTTCATATCTATTTATGTGACTATACTACTAGTAGTAGTACCTGTACCTAATTCAGGTGTTTATACCTATTTTTTTTTTGATTTAAGGTGTTATGTTTAACTTTCAATAATTAAGATCAGGATTGATAAGCCATTTATAAACGTTTTTATTCAGATAATACTCGGGTATACACGGCTAGGAGCTGGGTATTCTTTTTGTAAGGAATTGAATGTAAGTATTTTATGATGTGTGAGAAGTTTTTTGCTGTAATTTTGGAATGGGGAAAAACTACGCATATTGGTATAGATGTATGCGTTTAAAAGATAGTTACTGTCTATTCCGAATAAAGAAGAGTAAAGGTTAGATATGGTTTGAAGCTCGATACAAGTAAATGGCTAAAGTGGTTTTATCGAATCATTTTCCGTTTGGGAATGAATACTGAAATGGTTATAA
>JBLHWH010000233.1:0-9410 GCA_047628935.1 Halioglobus sp.
TAAGGAATGAATCAATAATAAAGTTACATTCTTCTGCTTGATATTTTCCCCTTCTCCTGCGTTAAAAAGCCTCGCCTATGCGATGCATATCCTACGTTTTTTGCCTTGGAGAATGAATAAATATCAGCACATAAAAAAGTACTTTATTAATGTATCATTCCTAACAATCGATTTTAAAAGATATAAAATGAAAAAATTTATACTCTATGGTATCATAGTAGGATTTTCTACAATGCTAAATGCACAGTCAGAAACTAAGACTAATATGCAAGAAA
This sequence comes from Halioglobus sp., assembly GCA_047628935.1. Lineage (GTDB taxonomy): Bacteria > Bacteroidota > Bacteroidia > Chitinophagales > Saprospiraceae > CAJXUU01. The sequence goes on from JBLHWH010000233.1 coordinate 276, forward strand.
GCCTTCCATACTATCAGATTGAAGATGCACCAGAAACATTCACAGCTGCAAGTGTGACTGCAAGGATGATCGACGGATTAGGATACAGATACTATTGGGCTACCGAAGGATTGAGAGATGAAGATCTAGCATATAATCCTGGAAATGATGGCAAGATCTGCTCTGAAGTACTGGAGCATATTGCGGAATTGTCAAATATGATATTAACGGCAGTTCACCGAGAAGTGAATGGAACGAGAAAAGTACCAGAGAACATGACTTGGCAAGAAAGAAGATCATTTACCCTCAATAACTTGAAAGAAATAAGTGATCAATTAAGAGCAACAGGTGATGTTTCAGAATGTAAAATTATATTCAAAAGAGGAGAAGAGACTTCAGAGTTTCCATTTTGGAACTTGATCAATGGTCCTATCGCGGATGCTATATATCATACTGGGCAGATTGTGAGTTTTAGAAGGTCTGCAGGTAATCCTTCTGATCCCAATGTGAATGTACTTAGAGGGAAAAATAGGGAAAGTAAATAGCCCCTTCATTGGAACGGAAGGTAGCATTACCCATGCCTAATGCGACATTAAGGGCTATTACATTACATTACATTACATTACATTTGAGGACCTATGGTGTAACCTCTTTTCATTTTAAGAATATCGAAATTGATTACCCAATAACTTAACAGATCGGCTATTATTTTTACTATTCATATTCGATCATTGAAAATTCCAATTATTATCGAAGAGGCTATATTGAAATATTGAAAGGCAGAAGAATATGTTTTAAGAATTAGACTATCTAACCTAATTACTAGCACAATATTTGCAATACCATCTTCATCTAACACTGTCAAGATGGAAAAGAAAAATAATTACATATACGTATTCATATTATCAATATTTATAATGGGTTGTATACCAGTTACTCAGGAGCCTATTACTAAGGTTTCTCTGGATGTGGCTGATGGTACTTTTCAACGTATATATGGTTATCAAGATGAACAAAAACTGGATAGTTTATTATCTTTCACCAGTGATTTTGATCCTTCTTATCGTTTTATGGTTGCAAATGCATTGGCATCTTTTCAATCAGAAGAAGGTTTAGATTCTCTATATAAATTGATGTATGATCCAGTAATGAAGGTAAGAACTGCCGCTGTATACGCAATAGGACAGATAGGGAAAAAAAGTTCTGTTTCAGAATTACTTAAAGCTTTCAAAACAAAAGATACACTTGATGTAGATAATATATATAATGCGACTATTATTGAGTCAATAGGTAAGGTTGGGGGTAAGAACTTATTACCTTCTTTAGCAACTGTTTCTACTTATAGAATTACAGATACTTTACTGCTTATTGGCCAATCAAGAGCTATATATAATTATGCATTACGTGGCATGACCACTACCGAAGGAACTGATAAATTAGTCCAATATCTTACCGAAAAAGATTATCCTGATAAAGTAAAACTAATTGCTGCTAATTATTTAGCGAGGGCAAAGGATTTAGACTTAAGTATCTATAAAAATAGACTTATGCAAGTGCTCAATGAAGATAAGGATGTGAATGTAAGAATGTCAGTCGTTCTTGCCTTAGGTAAAACAAAGGATTTAGAGGTGTTGCGAGCATTAAGAAGGCATTTCAATGAGGAAAAAGACTATAGAGTGAAGTCTAATATCGTAAGATCTATGTCTAATTTTTCATATATCAAAGTAATAGAACCGATTCTTGATTTAGTGAAACATGACAATTTACATATAGCAAATACTGCTGCTAATTATCTAATAACAAAGGGCAATAGTAATGATGCTACTATTTATAAAAACTACCTAAATGACAGTCTTCATTATAGTGTGCAATCAAAAATATATAGTGCTATACTAAAACACATGCCGGTATACTATACCAATACTAAGGATAAAATAAAAAAGGAAATTCTTGCAAAGATAGAAGGGACTTCTGATACATATGAGAAGGCAGCATACTTAACCTCGTTAGGGCATGATCCATACAATTACAAAGATATCTTTGAGATGAGTGCTTCGTCGAAGTCGCCAGTTATCAAGTCCACAGCTTCGTCTGCAATTACAGAGTTGATAACTAGTCCAAATTTTGTGAGTGCATATAAAAGAGGACAATATAGAGTGAAGCGTGAGATAATAGAACTCATGAAAGCTGAAATAGAACAAGGTGATGTAGGAAGTCTTGCTGTGTATGGAGAGTTATTTGCGGATGAGACATTAAATTTGAAACCTTTGATAGATGATGTTTCCTTCTTGGAATTAGCTCAAGGGAAACTGAACTTGCCAAAGGAAATAGAAACATACAATAGCTTAGGTAAAGCCATTTCATTCTTGACGGATAAACAGTACGTTGCAAAAACTCCAGATTTTAATCACCCGATCGATTGGTCAATATTTAGTCAATATGGGGACTCCGTGCAAGTAGCTATAAAAACGGAGAAAGGTATAATACGAGCTAAAATGTACACCCAATTTGCTCCTGGAAGCGTATCAAACTTCCTTAATCTTGTAAAAGATGATTTTTATGATGGCAAAGGTATCCATAGAGTAGTGCCCAATTTTGTTGTTCAAGGCGGATGCCCCAGAGGAGACGGATATGGAGGTCTTGATTATACCATTAGATCAGAAGTGCCGCAGTTATACTATGAAGATGAAGGATACCTAGGTATGGCGTCTGCGGGGCTTCATACTGAGGGTACACAATGGTTTATTACACATTCTCCAGCAATGCACCTCAATGGTAAGTATACCATATTTGGTAAAGTCACTGATGGGATGGATGTAGTGCATGACATTGAAGTAGGAGATAAAATAGAGGATGTTATTATAACAAAGTTGTAAGCTATTTTGTAGTTTCTCTTTATAGTGTCAGAGGTCAATCGTTGAGCCATAGGATCGGTGAGTAGCTGACTGTACGTATTTGACTCGGAACACTATCGGGCAGATAATTTCATCTGGAATTATCGAATCATAAATTTCTACTATTGATATACCAATAGTAGAATCTGGAGTTCATATATTGTCCATAAATGATAATTCTAATTCAATAAATAAGAGATTTTTTGTGGTAAAATAGGAAGGAAAAAGCTCCGATAGATCTCGGAAAAGTTAGCTCAATTTCTAATATAAAAAAGAAAGCTCTATCACAATTCTGCGATAGGGCTTTCTTCACTTTTATGAATCAAAAATAAATCCTAATCAACAAATATCTTCTTACTAAATACAATAGCTCCTTTTCTTAGATAAGATTGTACGTATATCCCTGTAGGCATATTGTCACTTATATTCTCAGTGCCAGATACCATTCTTCCCGTAAGGTCGAAGATGACTACTTGATCATAGCTTTCATCGAACTCAATATCGTTAGCTGATGAGAACATTTCTTGTCCTACTGTATATATCCCATTACCTACATATGGCATAGTGAATGAGATGTATTTTGTATTAGATTCTACCAAAGTGATATCTAAATATTGCCAGCCTATCTGTTCACCATCTACAGGTGCATCTTCTGTATATAACCCTTTGATATCATTACTAAACCATTCTTCACTTCCATCTTTAGGCATGAAGATGGTGATCGATAAGTCTTGCTCTTCATCCTCGTTTCCGAAAAGGTACATTCTATCAATGTACAACATGTTATATTCTGTATTCATGGTTCCGCTGTTACTCAATAGACTAGTTTCTAAACATGTCTCGTCACCACTCAGATTCTCAACAGAACAAATTAAACTGTCACTGCTCGCAAAGTATGCTGTTTCACCTGCTCCTAAAGGAGAAGCGAATATAACTTCCGTTTGATTATAAATATCCTTAGGACCAATATTCGTCAATAGAATGTTAGGCAGCTGTTGTGCATCCTTTTTACTTCCTGTAGTGGTACATCCATTTTGATTATCAGCAAATTGAGTAAGTAATGCTGTGTAATCAGCTACAGAACTAGCTATTTTATCATCGTCAGTTGTGCCTGAGTTATCATAACAAAATTCAATAAGAATATTATTGACTCCACTATATTCCCATGGAGTGTCAAACGTAATTCTATTCAAACCTAATTCAGTAGTAACTGATCCTGAATATACCATAGTTAGATTTCCATCTTCGATGAATTCTTGGTCTTCTATTTCACTATTAGATACTTCTCCAATTGATATTGTAAAATTTTGGAACGGGGCAGAACTACCTTTCTTAATTACATCAAAAGTTATTTCACCAATTAGTCCAGCGTTCAGTTCTGTTTCATCTATTACTTTTGTACTGTACAGTATCTGAGTTCTAGTATTACCCCAATACCCTTGGAATATATTACCACCCTCTAAACCTCCTCCACCAATAACTACATCTGTGCTCGTTCCTTGAATACTAAATACTTCATCATTCTCTAGGATATTGATCTTCAAATTATCTCTTAATACATCCTGATCAGCTTCTAGTGTAATATCTAATAATTTATCACCATCCACAATAGCATTATTAAATATTAGTATTTCGAATGACACAGACTTTTCGCCAGCTGGTATTATCAGTTCAGTTACTTCTATTACATAATCTTCACCTTCTATAGCTGTTGATGAAGCATTTAAAATTAGCGTAATATTAGCATCTACATCGAATGGGATAGGAGTGCTGATTGTAAATAATCTTGATTCTACAAGATTACAGTAATCTTCATCATATTCACCAATTGGAGCTATTGCAAAATTGTTATTATTAAACGAAATACTTGGCACTGCAAATCGACTTGTTGTATATAATCCCTTACCATATGTACCCGCAAGTAATTCAAGATCACTTTTTCTGTATTTGATCATATCTACTCTTGCAAGACCTATCTCAGGACTTATATTGGTCCAGTTAGTAGATGCACCATCTATTGTAGCTTGCCATACTCCTAGTTCAGTTCCTAAAATAACTTCTTTATTATCAGCTGGACTGAATACTCCCCATCTTACAGGCATATCAGGAAGATCTCCCTCTATTGATGTCCATGTACCTCCTTGATCTTCAGAAAAATAAACGCTTTCTACACCAAAATTACTGTATGTAGCTAAGATTCTGTCAGAATCTAAAGGATCTACATTTACACTTCTTACATATCCGCTGCCATTTCTCAATAGCTCCCCACTTGGATTCGCAGATCTTGGATTAGTAACCCGTACTATATTTCCTCCATCAGTCCCCAAATATAATAGATCAGAATCATTAGGATCTACTTCTACAGCACTTACTTGATCTGAAAATATTTGAGATATTTTTATAGCTGCTGCAGCTTTTGTGACTAAGTTAGTTCTATAAAACTCTCCCTCTAAGTGACCAGAATATAAAAAGTTATTCACATCATCCATATCAGTAGGATTGATGAAAGCAATTTCCTCTCCTCCTGGTTGAAAATAAGAATCTAAACTATTAAAGTTTCCATTTGTAGTGGCTCTAAATCCTCCAAATTGTGTAGATACAACCATGAAGTTTGGATTAATTTGATTGATATGACAGTATGCACCATCACCACCCAATACATCAACTCCGTCATCAAGACCAGGTTTGTTGAGCCATATAGAACCATTATCTTGTGCTCCTGCAATGAAAAAATCATTCTCAGCTTCAGGGTGAATATCACATGCATAGAACTGTGTACTTATGTATCCTTGACTAAGATCTTTAAATGTAGGGCTAGAGGAAGATGCATTTTGTGTGAGCCATAAACCACCATCATTACCAAAGTACATATTGTCTGAAGATCCATCCATAAATTGAGCAAAATGTTGATCAACATGAGCATATTTGGTGCCATCAGATGTAGACCCAGATGACATTTGTATCCAAGAGGTTCCTCCATTGGTAGTTCTATGTATATTTAAGCCACCTATAAAGACGACATCACTATTATTAGGGTCTATTGCTATTGAAAGATCATACCAAGCTTGTTCATTAGCAAAACTATTTAGAAAGCCAAATCCACCATTTTTTGCTACCCATGTTTCTCCTTTATCAGTTGATTTGAGAATCGTTTTACATCTGTTACGATTGTCTGGATTACCATCCTCTACTAAAGCCATTATAAGGTCTGGATCATTTTGTGATGTACCTATTTCGATTCTTTCATAATCATCGATTTCTAATTCAAGAAATTTCCATTGGAAACCACCATCTGTAGATCTATAGAGACCATCTTGGGCGAAGATACCCATACTTGCAAATATAGTCCCATCAGATGTGACCTCTATATCTGCAGCTCTATTTGAAAATCCTTGGTTACCGTTGCCCAGTACTCTTGCCCAAGTGTTGCCACCATCAATGGTCATTTGTAATCCATCATCCCTTGTCGATGCTAATAAATTGCCTTCAGTTGTAAAAAGTAACTTCTGAATAAAAACAAACCCAGAGTTATTAGTTGCTTCCAAGCGTGCCCATGAGTCACCACCATTTGTAGATTTGTAGATGCCGTCTCCTCTATAGGCATCTGAACTAAACCATCCTTCACCTGTACCGAGGTACAATGTATTAAGATCATTTGGATCTTGCACTATTGTTGTTACCGAAGGGCTTCCTGAATATTCTAACCTAGTCCATGAAGGAGTAGAAGATGCATTTGTAACTTTCCATATTCCACCTGAGACACTTCCTACAAATAGCGTATTATTAGTTGGGTCTCTTTTATCTACAAGGATTCCTCTTGTTCTACCTCCCACATTGTTTGGGCCTCTAGATGTCCATTCGTCACCAGCTCTGCTTTCTGCAATTCTACCAGACTTAATTATTTCTTGTCTTATTTCATAGAGTTTATTAGCGGGTATTTCTCCTGTTATAGGATTTCTTGTCATTTTGGCTTCTTGTTCAGCCATTTTAGCGATTCTCTCTCCTTTTGTAAATGGTTTGTGTTCCATTTTTTCATTACAAGAACTTAGAACAAACAGAGTTGCTATGAATATATATATATAAGATTGCTTCATATCGATATTGAATGATGAATATATTGTAAATTATACAGCGAAAATATACTTTTTAGTGTAAGAGAACTGTCTAATCAAGGATATTTCATTAATAATTGGGAAAACTGTCCTTTAGCTTAACTATCAAGAAATTATATGAAAGAAAATTATGAAAGGAAATGAGGTGTTTTAATTTAAAATTCAATAATTTTATTGGATAAATGAAATCGATTGATTTGTTAGAGTATATGGACATGAAAGCTTCAAAAGTAAACTAAACATTCACTTCAAAATAACTTGTATTGCACGTCAAATCATAAGTCCAGCAGGATTACCTTGTTGTTGCATTATCAGAAATTCAGATATCAACGAGATTATCGCAATCATCTGCTTGGCATTATGTCTAAGGCATACATTTTTGATAAAAGTTTATGATTCGTATTTATGGCATTAATAGCAAGGGGTACGACTTATGCTTTGTCGATTTTTCTTACTTAAAGGCATTAAATACCTAATGTATTGTCCCGTCAACTTTAATAGAAAACAACGTTCACAATGTCACTATTCTTTTGAACAAATTATAATATAACCACTTCCGACATATCCAAGACCTTCCCGTTTTTAGTTTCTAGTGCTATCCTATATTCTAGTTTTTGATTTTCTCTCACCATATAATCCTTCATTGAATTATTACTAGCTTTGACGGACCTTATCAAAGTAAAGTCTCCGCCATTTGTAGCTCTGTATATTTTTATATGATCATTTTCCGATCCAGAATACTTCCATGTTATGATGGCTTTTTTGTTTTCGGAATAAACACTAAAATCCTCTATTGTACCCAATATTCTAGATAGTTTTGCTCTGGCAACATAGTCGTATGTTAATTTGGATTTATTTTCGGCATCATCTATTGCATATAACCTGTATCTGTATTTCTCGCCTTTATTTACATCTTTATCAATGATTGGATCATAATTAGGAGTGCTATAAGAAGATACTTTTTTCCAAATTCCATTTCCTTCTTGACGGTGCAGTTCATATTTTACAACATCTTTACTTGAGCTACCTACGTATTTTATTTCTATCCCATTTTCTTTAGATAGGTGTCCTGTGATGAGTGGAGAAGAAGGAGCTACCAAATCTGGCTTTTTTACTTCTATCCATTCACTGAATCCTGATACATTATAATTAAAATCTAGTGCCGTAACACGATAGTACGCAGTCTCAGTAAGTGAGTTGAGATCTAGCGAATCCCTAAAAATTGTATCTTGCAATACGGATTTAGTCGCATTGTTCGGATAGTGGCTTTTGCTATTACTGAAGTATACATGATATCCGTATAGGTCTTTTTCTGGCCCGAGATTCCAGCTTAACTCTACTCTTCCTAAAGTATCAATCTTATAATCAAAACCAGTAGCTAAAGATGGAGGGATAGTGTCTACATAGTCTCCATAAGTGCTTTGAGTATAGGTCACATTCTCTGCTGTGTCAATGACATATAGGGTATAGAAATTATTAGATGAAGTAGAGGGTGATACATCGATATACGACCTCGTGTTAGGGGATAATTGATCCTCATGCACAGGTGTTTGTGGATCAAAAGGTCGCTTACTTCGGGCTAAAATGAATCCACCAATATCATCAGGTTCTTGGTCATATTCCCAATCTATTTCCATGGTCATGTTTTCGTTCATTGCCGCTTTGAATCGATCAGGGAGCCGGGTGGGCGTTCTGTCTTTACCCATTCCTTCTATCGGTTCCGAATATTGAGATAATTCGCCAAAAGGAGTGTAGCCTCTTACTCTGTAAAGAAACGGAGTATAATTGACGAGGCCTGTATCCCTGTAGATGATATATTCTTTGTTTCCGATTTTATGATCAGTCAGCGGTTGGACAAATGGTATTTCATTTAACTTTTTCCATGATTCACCATTATTACTAGATTTTTCTATGAAATAACTTGTAAAATAAGCATCATTTTTTTCTCGGGGCAACCTTAGATCTACTTGCCCTTCTTTCTCTAAGACATCAAATACAAACGGGCTAGTCATTTCAAAACTGTCGACGTCTGCTAGGATCGTTTGATCCATCAGTATATTAATACTATCATTCCCTGGTACATATACTCGATAGATATACTTAGAACTAGCTTCTACGTTTTTATCTACAAATCTCCAACCAAGTCCCGT
>JBLHWH010000234.1:0-9195 GCA_047628935.1 Halioglobus sp.
GTGATTGTTTCACATTCACTACTTTAATGTAGTGTAAATTGTGAAGGAATGAGTGATTGTTTCACATTCACTACTTTAATGTAGTGTAAATTGTGAAGGAATGAGTGATTGTTTCACATTCACTACTTTAATGTAGTGTAAATTGTGAAGGAATGAGTGATTGTTTCACATTCACTACTGCTCAGCCTGCGATTTTTGCCTTGTCAAGGAAAAAATAGCCACACAAAAATTTGATGTCATATTTAATTATTATTTCTAAGCCGTTCATCGACATTGCAAAAAATCAATTAAAATTCAGCCAATTAAAATATTCAACATGAGAAAACTTGCATCAATAAGAGCAATCTCCGAAGTTAGATATCATCCAAATGCAGACAAACTAGCAATCTACAAAGTGGATGGGTGGAACGTAATCGATGGCATAGCCCGATACCAAAAAGGAGCCTTTGTCATTTATTGTGAAATAGATTCTTTCTTACCTATAAAACCAGAATTTGAATTCTTAAGAAAATCGTCTTTTAAGAAAATGGGAATATATGAAGGCTTCAGATTAAAAACAATCAGGCTAAGAGGAATTCTATCACAAGGATTACTCATCTCAACTGATGTCTTACCCGTAAACCTAGAGTACAAAATAGGAGATGACGTTACAGAAGTGCTAGAAATAATAAAATATGAAATGCCACTACCCACAAATCTAAATGGAGAAGTGGCCGGAGACTTCTCATCGGTTGTAATCAAAACAGATGAAGAGAGATTGCAAAATCTAAATTATTCAGAATTAGTCAATCAAAAATACACTGTGACAGAAAAGTTAGATGGATCAAGCTGCACATTCTATTACCATAATGAACATTTTGGTGTTTGTTCTAGAAATTTAGAATTAGCTGATTCAGAAAACAACTCATTGTGGCAAATAGCTAGAAAGTATGGATTAGAATCTAAGTTATCGGACTACGGAGATAGTATCGCTATACAAGGAGAAATAATCGGGCTAGGAATTCAAAAGAACATTTACAAGCTAAATGAAGTTAATTTTAAAGTCTTTAAAGTTTTTGATATCAAAGAAGGGGAATATTATAGCATCGACGAAATGATAGAACCCTCTAAAAAATTAGGTCTTGCAACAGTCCCTGTTTTAGATCGAGATTTCTCATTACCGAATACTGTAGATGATTTACTGATCTATGCTGATAGTAAATCTGAGCTTTCTGAAGCAACAAGAGAGGGGCTCGTACTGTACAGCAATAAAGCGCAAAACGTTCATTTCAAAATTATATCAAACAAGTTTTTAGAAAAATAAAACTAGATCGAAAGCTATATTTATATCACTGCTTTATTTGTCAACAAGACAAAATACCCAACTAAAAAGTAAAGATCTCTTGAAATAACATTTTGAAAACAGATTTCTAATTTTGATATATTATCTTTGAATATTATATACGCTTGAATGTATAGTAAGCGTTACAAAAAGACCAATTTAAAGCTTTAAAATTCAAGAATAATTTATACAAACATAAGTTAGCTTGACCAGAAATGCGCAAATACAAAAAATAACGAATGACTAGATTTATACTATTGTTCTTTCTTATAGGATCTGCATTGAATATCAATGCTCAGGAAATTAAAAATGAATATATCATAACTTTGAAAAGAGGCCAGATTGATAGGTTTATTAGTCAAATAAATATCTCAGATAGTCGATCAATCTCAAATTCTAGAATTCTGAGTAAAGATCTGAACGTGGTAGAGATAAAAACTACTAAAAATGCAGATGCAAAGTTTGAGCAAGCATTAAATGACAATCCACTTATAAAAGGATGGGGTTACAATTTAAAAACTAAAAAAAGGGCAACTCCTGATGATCAATATTATGATATGCAATGGGGGTTAGAATTGATCGAAGCTTCTACAGCATGGGATGTTACGACTGGTGGAATGGATATAAATGGTAGAGAAATAGTAATCGCTGTTCTTGACGATGGTTTTGACTTAGATCATCCAGAAATAGCTGATCGTATCCTAATCAATCCTGACGAAATACCTGATGATGGAATAGACAATGATAATAATGGATATGTAGATGATTATATTGGATGGAATGGACAATTGCAAGATGACAGTCACCCATATACTGATAACCACGGAATAGCTGTATCTGGGATAATAGGTGCTAAGACTGACAATGAACTTGGAGTCTCAGGTATAAACTGGAATGTAAAAATATTGCCAATATCTGGGATTGGAGAAGTTAGCCATGTAATTGCCAGCTACCAATATGTTCTAGATATGAGGAGGCTTTACAATGAGTCAAATGGATCTAGGGGTGCTTTCATTGTAGCGACTAACTATTCTGCAGGCATTAACGATGCGTTTCCTACATCAACTAATCTGATCGCTTGGTGTGATATGTACGATGCAATGGGTGAACAAGGTATCTTATCCGCCGGAGCAACAACAAATGCAAATAAAGATGTAGATATAGAAGGAGATATTCCTACAACTTGCCAAAGTCCGTATTTAATATCTGTGACAAATATCGATATCGCCGACACTAAAGTCACAAACGCTGGTTTTGGAGCACTGAATATAGATTTAGGAGCACCGGGTAGAGGAACACTTGCCCTAGATGTAAATGCTGGCTTTGACCAAAACTTTGGGGGTACATCTGCAGCTACACCTCATGTTGCTGGTGCTATAGGCTTACTATATAGTGCACCGTGTAAATCAATAGCAGATATGGCGTTTACAAATCCCGGTCAAGCAGCCATAGAAATACGTGATGCTATATTCGCAGGAGTAGATGCAAATAGCACCTTGGAAGGTATTACTACAACAGGCGGTAGACTCAACTTATATAACTCCATGGAAAAACTGCAAGAAGTGTGCACAGAGCTACAACTACCTTCAGCAAAGGGCCCTCTTGAAATAACTAAAATAGCACAGAAAGATAATGATGACCTGCAAATAAGCTATATAACACCTGATGAAAATACTTATAGTTTGTTGATTTCAGATAGATCGGGAAAGACGATATATCATATGGAATTCACTCCTCCCACAGTGGGCAGAAAACAAATAACTATAAATGTACCCGACGCACCAATAGGTATATACTTTATTTCTATATATAATGACAATGTTATCAGTACAGAAAAGCTATTTATCAACAATTAGTGATTAAAATATTTTTTATACATTTATTCTTTTTTCTTTCTAAATTAAAAAATAAATGTATCTTTGCGCTTTGAATTAGAAAAAGGTGGTAGAGGAATACGAAATATTTACCTAAGTAAATGGCCCCGTAGCTCAACTGGATAGAGTACTTGACTACGAATCAAGCGGTTGAAGGTTCGAATCCTTCCGGAGTCACCAAGAAATAAAAAATTAAAGATAAAACGATGTCTAGAGTTTGTCAATTAACAGGAAAAAGACCTATAGCAGGTAACAACGTCTCTCACTCAAATAGAAAGACGAAAAGAAGATTTTTACCGAACCTTCAGAAGAAGAAGTTCTATATTCCTGAATTGGATAGGTGGGTAACTTTGAAAATATCTTCACATGCATTAAGAACTGTCAATAAATTAGGTCTATTGGCATATTTGAAAAAATTAGAAGCTAAAGGAGTTGATACAGGTGTAAAGCTGTAAATCAAAATTCAATTTTAGTTTAGAATATAAAATACGCAGGAAATGGCAAAGAAATCAAAAGGTAATAGAAATCAGATCATACTTGAGTGTACAGAGCACAAGTCTACTGGTATGCCTGGTACGTCTAGATACGTAACTCAAAAAAATAGAAAAAATACTCCTGATAGATTGGAACTTAAAAAGTACAATCCTATCTTAAAGAAGTATACTCTTCATAAAGAAATCAAATAATAATGGCTAAAGTATCGAAAAACTCCAGAACGGGTAAAAGAGGTGCTCTTACTGGATCTGGTAGGGACATGGTAAAAGTTGTGAAAAGCATCAAGAACCCTGTTACTGGAAAGTACACTTACAAAGAAGTAATCGTTCATAAGGATAAAGTGAAAGATTTTTTCGCTGAGAACAAGTAATTACACTTTTAGTCGGTTACAACTTCCTAAAAAATATACATAAAAGGCTTTTCTTAACTGAAAGGCCTTTTGGTGTTTTGGGTAGGTGCTATTTCCAAAATCGCCTAAAAAATGTTCTCGTGAGCTTTATTCGCGTGCGCAATCAGTCCAAAAAAAACATTAAACATCGAAAAACTAAAAATAATCCAGCCCGAGCCATGAATAGAATAGGTAAAGATGACAAAATGCACAAGTAAAATCGCGACAGTGCAATAAAATTTGTCCGTTTGGCGGAGACGCCAGATCGGTCAAATTTTATTGACTTTAGTAATATTTGAAATTCAGCAGATTTTGTTATGATTTTCGTCTCAACCTCCGACCTTCACAATTTTACCTACCAAATACTTCCTCCAACTTTCTTTCATAGATATCATTCTCCCTTGTCAACTTTATGTTCGTCGACATTTCCGAATGTCGATGAAATACGCTCATCTCGAATAAATATTCGTAAAGCAAGCTTTTCCTTTAACTCCCCTCTTTTGTTATTATGAATAGCATCTCACTCTATTGAGAATACTCAAATTTAACAGCTCCCAGATCAAATCCGTGCCTTTAAAGCACTAGCTCATGTTAAAATGATATTTTAATGAATTTTAGGCGATGAAGAGGAGCGCTACAATTGTCAATTGTTAAATGATTACAGTATTTTTTGTCGTTATTTTTTTTGTCTAGTCTCAATTCTAAACCTTCAAAAACCTACCTACCCTATTATCTCGAGTTTTGATATAATACACCCCATTTGGTAAGTCTGATGCATCTATTCTTCCATTTTCAACTAGAAGTAAACGTTCGTTGCCAGAAACACTGACAGCAGTAACTTGATCATATTCACTATCCAAGTAAATAAAACCAGAAGTTGGATTGGGATATAGCGGTAGCAATAGTTGCTCAAGATCATTGGTATTATCGACTATTCCAAAAGCCGCAGCACCCTTTACTGCCGCTCCTATATCCAAATAACTCTTCACAGAATTTTCAGGCGCATTGAGCACCACACCTTGACCTGTTTCTTTTATGATCTGTTCTATCTCCGCTCCAGTCAACGTATCATTTGCCGCTAGCATAAGTGCTGCTGCTCCTGAGACCATTGCAGCACTTTGGGATAACCGAGCTTCCAATATTCCCCACTGATCAAAAGCCATCAAACCTTCCATATTTTCTGTACTTACAAATATATCTAAGGGGACTACTTCCTCAACTCCTGATACATTCTCATAAATATACTCTCCATCTGCCTCACCTGAGATCATACCACCTACATTGATCACTCCAGGCCAATCTGCATAGACAGCGTGTCTATTATACCCGCCCGCTACAACTAATAAGCCTCCATTGGCTAAGAAGTCAGATAGAACTTTCTCTTGTTCTTCACCATCTAAATCAAATATAAGGGTGCTATTTATGATTCTATATCCACCATCGACCGCCGCTTGAAATGCTCCAAATACTTGAGAAGAGTCGCCATCACAACCACCAGCTATATTAAATATACCTATTCGTGTATTATATCCTATTCCTACAACCGCTATGTTATTATTCGGCACGGCAGCAATAATACCAGAGGTAGAATTCCCATGCCCACATTCTAAAAATTGGGATGATAATATGGGATCACTATATATTTCAACGAGTTTTCCTTGTAAATCTTCATGAAACTGTGGAGAAAATATATCAATAACAGCAACTTCAACTTCTTCATCGCCACAAGTACATTCCCATGCTTCTGCTACATTATGCAGTGTGTATGGCTCGATCCCACCAGTTATTATGTTAAAGGCAGGGTCATTTATTGGGCATTGCGCTATCGAGATAGTAGATGAACCAAACACGATACATATGACTAGATAAAATTGAAAAAAAGAATAGTTTGCATTTCTTCTGGACATGACATTTAGGTTTTAATGTATAAGAATTAGTAATAGGGCTTCCTCAAAAAATAAAACCTTATTTAATACTTGCTAAAAGGAATCACTCTTCTGCCTTGAGAGCTACCTACTTCATAAATATAATAATTGCCCAATGGAAAATCACTAACATCTAATATAGCTCCTGCCTTTAAGTTTTTACCTTCTTTTAGTATTTGACCTGTGGTAGATACTATTCTGTAGGCACCAAAATCTTCAGTGAGTTGTATCATATTCTGTGAAGGATTAGGATAAAGTAATGGATCTACACCATCAAGCTCCTCCACTCCTGTAGGTGCACAATCAGTATACTCAGGATGACTCCACATCAAATCACCTGCAGAATAAAAGCAAGTGACCACTTCTGAGCCTCGTGTTCTACAAGCATTGTGCGTATCAAACAGATGGTTAGGATCTCCCAATAGCTCTATCCAAGTGATCGGTTCATATTCTTCCATGATATCATTGTCTCTATAACACTGTAAGGTCAGTTTGCGCATCGATCTGCCATCATTGAATTCTATAGTATCCTTATCAATAACAAACAATCGTCTCCAATCATATTCTGGCGGTGCTGTAAGATCATTGTATTCTCCTACTTCATACTCATAGTTGTATTGATAGTCGGTATGATATCCATTGGGGCCAAACTCAGAAGTAAAACGATTGCCACCCCAAAATTGCCTGTCTGTCAAGGACCAATTATCGCCCCACATATCATCAGAACGGATCAGAGAGCCACCAATATCCGGTATAGCTAGTTCTACAAATGAATATCGATATCTTTCATCTGTTTCAGTATTGTGAATATTCCAAATATTTCTATAAGAAATCATCTTCCTAGGAGGAGGAAAATAGCCCGCTACTTCCTGTATTCTACAATCTTCATGGAGGCACCCTTCTTTGGTTACGCGCAAAAGTAAAGGATTTTCAATCAAAAAAGATATTGAACGTTGTGACAGAAATGTGAAATAGTTTTCATTTTCAATAAAAATACCTTTGTAATAGTTTGATATTGTCCTGCCTAACTCATTTGCATACATTAAATATCTCTTCGTCCATAACACATCTCCTTCAGTAGTAATTATACTTATGACACTTACATTACTATCTTCAAAGCCCATATCATCAGATACAGTCGCATTATAAATAAACAAAATGTTTCCATTTTCATCCTTGCTAATCGAAAACCCCATTCCATTATAGTAGTTTATTTCCAGGGGATTTATTTTCCAATTTATATTTCCTTGTTGATTTATACTTTTTAATATCAATTTACCTGTGGGCGGATCATACATGCTTTGTGGTTCTAATTCATGCGCTATCAATAAATTATTACCACTTATACTCTGTACTTTCAAAGAAAAATCTAGTTCTGCCTGCCCTTCATAAAGAATAGAAATGGTATCGAAGAAAAAATCTTCACTAAACTCTGCAAGATAAAACCTGGCATCATACCAACAATTCCCACAGCCTATCATCTCATAATCTACAAAAGCCATGGTACCGAATATACGTCCATCATCGGTCTGAACTATACTTGGTATATCTTTGAAGGAGTCATCTGTGTGCTTGCAATCAATTAGGTTAAATTCTTTGTCTAAAAATATCAAGGCAGCTCCATCTCCACTACCATTCCTACCCGATAGTATAAATCTATCTTCCGTTTCTAAGATATCACTGATCACAAAAAAAGGAGCTGCACACTCTGAAACATCTACATCTGCTGAATGAAGTATTTCGCCCAAATTATTCACAATTGAAAACTGCAAACTACCACTTGCAGTGTTACGATATATCAAACTATGTTCGTCCAATTTTTGAAAGTTATGCATCCAAAATTTATTCGTATCTCTATATATCTTATTAATTTGATTGCCATGATTGTCAAGATATAGATTATAGAAAACTGAGGAAGCGGAAGATAAATCTTGCTCTAAACAAAGTAATATCGTAGTATCATTTGACTCAAATACTGATAAAGAAATCTCTGAGACAGTTTCTTCATCAAAATTATTGTTATATTCTTTTAAGAAGGTCTGTGAAGACGCTGTAAAAGTTAATATGGTCAAACAGAAAAGGGTTAGATATTTATTCATTGTAATGAATTTATGAAAGATAAAGTGATAGCCAAACAAAAATCTAGGTTTGACTATCACCTAATTCTATATTTTAATAACTTTTTTGGTTATTACATCACCATTTTGTAGGTGGGTAGAAACAAACAATACACCACTTTGCATGTCACTTATGTTCAGTCTATAATTATTGCTATTTATTGAATCTACACTATAAACCAACTGACCAGTGTAAGTAGTAATTCTTACGGACTTAATAGGCAAGGATTCACTAGAAATCTCAATCATATCAGCACTTGGATTCGGGCTGATAATTATATCAGAAATTTCAACTTCATCACCTACACTTCTAGGATTATTTTGTCTAGATGTAGCAAAATCTACAAGAATAGATTCTTGTTTAATTTCAGCATAAACACCCCTTATATAGGCAGCATAATAATTTGACTTCTTACCTGTATTGATTAAAATAGACTCATCCGAAACAGTTAGGTCATAATTTTCAAAATCCGAAAGAAAATCGATAAGAATATTTTGAGCATAGGCATATTCATCCCATTCTAGTCGTATATCAGTAACGGCATTTATAAAGTGTTGAGCTTCGGTATAATTTCCATTATTAATTAAAAGACTAACTATTCCCACTTTAGTGAATTCAAGATCGGCATCTTTAAAAGAAGATCGAAGATCATCAAAATCATTTTGCTCGATTAATATTTTAGCGATTTTCACTTCTAGTTTCCCTAAACATCTTTTTAATTTACGGAGCAAATGCAATTGTGCAAAATTCAAATGTGGTAAGGCTTCTAAGATATCTATATCATTTTGAAGATTAATAAGATCTATATTAAGATCAAGCAAGGATGTGGAACTTCCAGAACAGTAATAAGGAACTAAGTTAATTGGGTTATCTCCATTATTAGGACTACAGCCAGGTACAACTGATTCCATACTTTCTGTAGAATAAGTAAATAAGTTATTTATTAATGGTATTCTACAATCAGTATTTGGTAAAGATTGATCTCTTCCATATGTAAATAGACTATTTATTATGTTAGAATTACTACTTTGGACAATATCACCAGATAATTCTTGAAAACAATTATCTGGGGAT
>JBLHWH010000235.1:0-9172 GCA_047628935.1 Halioglobus sp.
GCAAATATGCTGTGATATGAGTCCCATGTTTAAGAAGATCTGTAAACAATGCTTTAGTCAAGCGACAATTACCGTAGATAAGTTTCACATTCTCAAACATGTTTATGATCTTATTCATGGAGTTCGAATAGAGGAGAAAAATAAACTGAGCAAAGATAACAATCTACAAATCCCAAATACTGTTTGGACAAAAAAGCAACTTCTTACAAAAAGTCGATATCTACTAGTGAAACCCAAGGATAAGTGGAACGCAGATTAAGAAACACTAGCGGGACATTGATTTAGGATGTTTCCCAAAATTGAATTAGCATACCAATGCGTACAACGACTGAGGGATTGGTACAATATGTTAAATAAAATTTACCCTAAATGGTGGTTAGAAAAACATCTAGAACAGTGGATCGAAGATATAGAACAAGATTTACCCACGTTCACAATTTATCAGGAAGATGCTACGTAAACATGAAGAACAGATCATCAACTTTTTTATCGACGGATTGACCAATAGCAAAGCCGAAAACTTGAATGGTAAAATTCAACGTTTTGTAGCCAACAATTATGGTTTACGAAATCGAAACTTTTTCTACTATAGACTCCAAGTTTATTTTGCCTAGCAGCCTCAAAATATGATTTAGCCTCAAGTAGACTTAGCCAAAATTTCATTTGTGTTTCTTTTATTTAGGACTTATGTCAAACGTAATTGGGTATGATTTAATGTTGACTAATTCAATAACGAACAATGAAAACTCAAATTTCAATTATGCTCCATCAATTTCAATCGAACATTACGCTCCACTAAATTCAAAACCAACAAACTAAAAAACAGCGCAAAAGAAAGATGACACATCGGTGCTCCACTAGTCGTCGTCGGATACTCCAAATAGGTTACCCACAAAACCAACCTTATCTTTCAATACAATGGAAAAAGAAACAATAGCAAACAGCAGACAAGCCATGATGATATAATAGGCAGGTATACAAATTATTTTGGGGCATGTATTACCCATTCTTTTTTGACCAAACTAGCGATTCCATTAACTCCCAATAAGGCTATTGCCCAGATTAAAATATATAATATCTTCGATGTCAGATTCGTACTCATATTTTTAAAAGATGTGCTTTGTTAACTGCTGGAGTTTCTACCATTTTCTCTTTTCCAAAAGAGAAAATGTATTCACTGATAGAACGTTTTTTGCCTTGCCGAGACCAGATGTCAAGGTTGCCGTCTGACAACTAGTCAAGCCTTCGCTAATCGAATAGATATATGACAAATCTCTCACGCTACAGATTCAAACCTATATGAGTACTCAAGAAGAAAGTATTTAATTAAAATTCTCTCTTAAGTAAGGATTGGGAAGTTTCGACTATCTATTCGATTAAAATCACATTGGATCATCACATTTCATATTAGAAGAATAATTCGGTCAAATATGACAAAACCATATTCGCATAGTTATCCTTAAAATTCGTCCTCAAATTATGATCCTGTCATCTCATTATTAATTCAGCCATCATTAAACTGAGGTAGGAGGACTGTACAATATATATATATCTAATTTTTCCAATCAATGATTAAGGTATTTATTTGTACTTTACCTCAATAAATATTGATTAAATCTAAAATCTTCAAGTCTCTCATATGTATAAAATACTGCGAAAAATTGTTTGTCTTACACTAACTCTAAGCTCATTTATAAATTTTGCTTCTTCAATTGATATTTTAATGCCCATAGAAGTTCCGGCTCTTAGTACAGAGATTTCTTCAGAAGAGTATATCGAAGTCATCACTAGCTTGAGTGATCATATTAATGGTGACATAGTTTTGACCGATTCCGATTTCATCGAGAATAATGATCTACTTGTTCAACATATGGCAGTATTATCCACTGATATGGAATCGATATCAATATCGTTTGATCTCCTAAACTTATTTGAAGAGACCTATGGAGCCTTATTTACCACCGCTAACACTCAAAATGGTTTCAATAGACAATATACTTCTGACGGATTGAACTTACACAGAAACATAATATTGATTCATCAAGGTCTTATTGATCATACCTATAATCAAGCCTGGTTGATGGACGATCAGAGCGTACTAGATGGGAAATATTTCCAGACATCTCATTATTTTCCGGGATTTGTAGATGTTCCTGAGAATTCTGAAGTTATTGAAAATGCAACCGTTAAGTGTTCATATTTACTCGCCACTGGATCTCAACCATGGGCTACGATAGGTAATCCTAATGTTATACGACCAACAGGATGTTATCTAGCTCCTGGAAGTATCGCGGAAATTACGCTCCCAATTGCATTAATAGGAAAAGGAATCAAGATCAGAGTAGGAGCTCACTTTTGGAATTTGGACAATAAAAGTAAGTACAGTCGACTTGATCGAGTTTCTATTACTTATGATGTCAATGAAGAAGTAACGAAGATAGCACATCCTTTAGGTGGCGGAATATATTTGGAAATTCCATTAGGCGTAGATGAGGGCATTTTAGATGTCTCACTAAAAAATGTAGTAAGATCTCCATTTTATTCTAAAAAAACATTCCATGAAACTTCTATGTCGGATTGGCTCGAAGTAGAACGAAAGCATGCTGCACCATGGACAGATTTTGAGACTGATAAATTTATGATGCAAGTCCCTACCAGTTGGATTTACGAATTTGAAGACCCTAAAACTTTATTAGAAAATTGGGATAAGTCAATGGATGCAGTTTCGGATTTATTAGGAAGACCAAGAATTACGGATAGACATAAGAACTACTTACAATTTGATGTGGTCATAAGAGGTTCTGCATATCATCCTGGATACCCAATGTCAAATACGCCATACAACCCCAATAGTGCGACAAATGGTATGCCAAATCATAATATTCTGAGAGGGCCTCAATACGATCAAGATATTCATTTTCATGAGCTTGGACATGAGGTAGCAATTTCAAAATTTGTAGGTGAGACCGAAGCTCTAGTAAATTTTCTATATGTACCTGTACTTAATAAATGTTTCGATTATTCATTAGCTGAAGCGTTTCAAAAATCATTTGGACCTTCTTACAATTATACTTCAACAAAGGACAACACAACCAGGACTCGGTTAGTTGCAGACACTTTTCATGAAGGAGATCCAAGAAATACTTGCGGTTGCACTAAGAATGAAGTGCGCTATCAGCATCGAGGTTATGCACATTATGTTGACATTGTGGAGTTATACGGATGGGAAGCCCTAGAGAAATTTTGGCAATCCGAAAGCGATGCCGCCGACATGGGCAATCCTTTCCCTGTAAATAATCAAGAACAAGATGACCGTATATTTCGAATGTCTAAAGCGGCAGGCTTAGATCTAAGGCCTTTGTTTCATTTTTGGGGCATACATCCCAATAATCAGGAGGCGTTAGCCCAGTTAATGGAGGATAACAACCTCGCTCTACCCATGTCAATAAAATCTAAACTTCATCAGTACAGAGATTTAATACCATCCAACTACGATGAGTTTGTGGAATTTGGGAATGAATTAAATCCTAATTTTCTGGATTACTCTGGCACTCAGTTTGATTTTGGTGCAGGTTGGTATCAGTTGACCGCAGAAACATATGACGAAACCAAGGCTAGCAAAATAGAACAAGCATTAAGCGACATTATAATTTTGTACTATGGAAGTGATTGTTTCGAAGTTGAAGAATTCCTTTCTCCTGAATTTACTTTTCAAACGCAATATTGCAAAAGTAATGAAGTAAATCTTCTACCTGCGATTTCAGATAATGAAGTAAATGGATCATGGTTTCCAATAGAAATCGATGCTTCTGAAATTGGTCAGTTTGAGTATTCTTTCACTCCAGATTTGGACGAATGTTCTGATGAAAATAATCTTATGATTGAAATATATGAAATAACAACTAGTATTATCGGAGAAGCTGATATTTGCAGCGGTTCATCCACAACATTATCCGCAGATGAGAACTATGAGTCCTACTCTTGGATCTTTGATGGGCAGATATTGAGTGATTCAGACTCCATCGTTATTTCACAAAGTGGAGTACTCAGTTTATCCGTAACGGATGCAAATGGATGTCAAGCTGAAGATGAAATCCTAATCTCAGAGAATGAGACTATAGATATTTCCATTGATGTGACACAACCGCTATGTCATGGTGGTAATGGCTCTGCTGTTTTTGTATCTACAGTTGATTATTCCTATTCTATAAATAGTGACACGCTTGCATCGGGTACATATACTGTGATCGTGACTGATAATTTAGGATGTTCAGAAGCCTTTGACTTTGAAGTGATACAGCCCGACATGATCGTTATTGATCTTCTCGGAAATGAGGTAAGTGTTTCAGGAGGTTTTGAGCCATACAACATTACTATCGACACAGTTGATAATATTCAGACCGTAACTGTTATTGATGGCAATGGCTGCCAATCTATAGCTGATTTTTTTTATTCTAATATATCTGAAAAAGATTTTGAAAATGTACGTTTATTCCCAAATCCTACCTCATCATTACTTTATCTGGATTTAGCTGATGTGAATTCCAAGGTAGAGTCCTTACAGTTGGTATCGATAAATGGTCAATTGATTCGACGATACTCAAAGGATAATACAGTTTTCGATTTATCTCAAATAAAAAATGGCTTGCACATTTTGCAAATTCAATTAGAGAATGGATCACTAATTAATAAGAGAATATTGGTACTGAGATAGCATAAAAGACAATTTGATATACCGTTCAGTATAAACTTAGTTAGTTTCCATTTATTAGTGGGTCTAAGCAAGTAGTATAATCATTATGTCATATTTATCCTACTCAGCAAAACACACAATAAGTCATTTAGGTCAGTCCTAATCCCCATCTGCTTTCCGATTGTTGATATGATTCCATTTTAAGCTTTCCATTTAATTGGTCTTCTATTTATTTGATCTGTTAACATCGAACTACCTTCTGTATCCGGGTAATTAAGAAGCTTATTAATCAAAATATCTTTGAAGTCCTATTGAATTTTAGCATCATCAGCAATAGCAACAGTTATGCCTTCTTCTACAATATTTTTATATAATTCTAGCGGTTCAGTATTCTATAATATTTTACAAGTATCACCCATAACTGTAAATAATTCGCCCAGTGAGCCATTTTCAACAATCTTCTTCCATTTTACCATATGAAAATCTGAAGCTCCATCAATTTTAATCTTATTATCTTCAAATAATGCTTTAAACTCCTTTAGGTTATTATTTATTACTGTGAGGATTCTTGGAATACTATATTGGACATAACCTCCTTTTGGATTGATTTGAGTTGGACAATCAATGATGCTTTTTCCTTATCCAAATAATCCACATATAGCCTTTTTATAGATCAAGCCCATTTTGAATAACCGCTATTTTGATTGTGGGATGTATTAATCTGATTATTGAGGGGATAGCTTTTTCTAAATCATATTCTTTTAAGCAGATTATGAGCCAATCAAATCTTGCTCTTGTATCAAAATAAGTTAAAATGATTTCCCTATTTTCATTTTTTTGATTGGGTATTAATTAGCAATTAACAAATCCTGAAAGATCCAACGCTACTTATTATTCAATTTTAGATCGAACACCTCTACTCACTGTGTTTGAATAGAGAATAAGAATTTTAAATCTCAGTGATATAAAACCTCGCATATTCCGTAAAGTTAATTATGTATATTTAGTTCAATATTGACAATCCTTTGATGCAGCAATAATTCTGATTAAAATTATTGAATAAAAAATATAGAATTCTCTTATTTATTTTTGCAGTGTATCTATCGATAGAGCTCAAGGGTTTATTGTATCTCTTCAACAGCCCTCGTATTTTTTATCTGCCAATTCTATATCACCTGGGTCGCCTCCTAATAGTATATCTGTAAGTTCGTTACCCAAAGATTCTTCTATATCAGATGAGATCTCAGCTATACACCGAACGATTGCTCTTCTATCTGGACTCTGAGTCTGAAAGTCGAAAATATTTACACTTATTTTTCATGTAGGTATAAATACCTGAATTGCATAGTCTTAATGCCATTTATTAAGTTCAGAAAAATATTTAGGCTAGCTTTAAAAAACAAAATTTCATAAATATGAAAAACCCAGATCGAAAAACCTCAGTTTTGACCATGTACACTATCGATGTTCCAGCTTCGAAGAAATTCGAAAATTCTATGTTGAAATAATGGAAGGAGTAGAACTACCTAATGAAATATTAGATGATACGAAAAACATGCACATCGAACTAGGAGGAGTTACACTTCTTTTTAAAGAAGCTAAGGATGAAACACCAATGTCATCAGATATATTAGGTGCCTATCAAGTTGCCTTTTGGGTTCAAGATTGTGATGAAGCTACAAAATATTACCTTTCTAAAAAAGCTAAATTAGCAATAAAGCCAACAAATTACTCCACTACGATCAGAGCATCATTTCTCAAGGCTCCTGATGGTATGATGGTTGAATTAAAACAAATTATATCTCAAAATTAGGAATAGCAAAATGTAAGGTTGGCATGCGAGAATAAGGATTAATCAGTGCTGAGAGATTAATATAGATTTACTAAACCTTGAAAATTTAGTAAATCTTATATTTTAAGAAGACCCATGTTTTAGTTTAAATGAATGTCATTTTGAAATAGTATTCTAAGCTTTAATAGCCCTGCCTTCTAGGAAATTAAACCTATGTGATTACGGATTATGTGGTGTCTGACATGCTCCAAATGGTGGAGTAACATTCAGCCCTTGTGGTAATGGAAGTAACCCCCAATTTGAATCAATCCTACTTCTATCACAGTTACCTTTCCATAATTCATCAAACGCTTCAAACATAAAAACTTGTGTTTTTGAATTTTGGCTAGCTACCCAATTGCCAATTTCTTGTAAATATTTTTCTTGACTTGTACTACTTGCACTAGCTACACCATTCGTACAGCCAGATGGAGTAGGGATTTTTCCAGCCGATGGCCAACCTGTCTCGCCAATATTTATAGTCATGTCTGTCAATCCATAACTAATTATTTGTTTACGTAATCCTTGGTATTTAACATCAAAACCCCAATTCGGATCTGATATAGCAGTATCTATAGTAAGTCCACAAGCCAAAACAGGATAGTAGTTTGCAAAAATAACTCCTTCACTAGCTTGCACCACACCTTTGTGCGCAGATCCGGTCAATACACCAAGTTGCTCTGAAGTAGTGATAGGCAAGGTGGTACTATTGAATCCCGCAGCATCACGTTGTTTTTTGGCATAATCCATAAACTTGACAACTTCCGCTACAGAATACCCTTGCAATCCTATAGGCTCAACTCCGACTATAATTCCTAATACTACACCAGAAAAAGATTTGGCTTGATTGATCGCTGCATCAATTTGTTGATTTGATATAGAATCATCTCCTTTGTTGAGTGCCGCACAGTTCCATACTTTGATTCCACCTACTTCATATGCCGCTTGTACATTCCAGGTATTTCCCCTTTGGAAGCCATTCGTCCCTCCTGCCCATGGACCAGAACCAAAAGTCCTAATTGTAGTATAACCAGCTGTTTTTAATGTTGTTAATAATATTTTAACATCATTCAACGAATATCCACACCACGGTGGTGGAGTATTATTGGTACAATCTCCAACAAATGGTTGAAAGCCCATGCAAATTTGCGTATTAG
Organism: Halioglobus sp.; assembly: GCA_047628935.1. Lineage (GTDB taxonomy): Bacteria > Bacteroidota > Bacteroidia > Chitinophagales > Saprospiraceae > CAJXUU01. Next base: position 7,682 of record JBLHWH010000235.1, read on the forward strand.
GTGAATTTAAATTGGACATAATGAAGGTTTTATGGGGTAAATGAAAATTTATTATAGTATCAAGATAATGAGATCATTTAGGATATCTCAACCTATTGTTTCATGATAAAAAAGGAACGAAGGAATTTTATAAAGCATCTATAGCACGAACACGAGGTCCTATGGCGCCTCCTTTAAAATTATAATAAAACATCGCATAACCGTATGAATTTAAAAGATAAAGCTGATTGTCAATTTATACCTGACTTTTCTTATTATTGATGTCGTCTTGAATTATAATGACGATTTGTGAATGGATAGTAAATACAGCAAATTTCTATCAAAAAAATTAACTTTAGACCTTCACTCATCATTTCGGCAATTTTACTAATTCACTCTACAATCTCATAGTCAATGCCCAATTTCCGTAATGCTCTAAATGCAGAACTGGTATTATCATCTCCCAACTCTATATCCACGGGATCACCATCTAGTATTATACCTGTGAGTTCGCTGGCTGTATAATCGTCTACATCAACTGCAATCTCAGCGATACAACGGGCGATGGCTCTTCTGTCTGGTTTAGCAGCATCGCAAGAGAGTAAGTTTAATTTCATGATTTCTTTTTTTCTTTAAGTCTCCTAGCGGTCTAACGCGCAAGGATCAAAGTTAATGGAATATTAGAATTCTCTTTTACTTATGAGTATTCATAAAGAGATTTATCTCCTTCACTATAAGATACAAAGATTCTATATAGTTTCCAATTTAAACAACTACCATGATTTTAATGTGGTTATTCTTTAGATAGAAATACCTTAGACTTTAATATAAACTCTTCTTTGGTTTCTCCTTCGTGAGCACCATGTGCTGCATTTGGCAATATCCATAGATCAGATTTCGGAAGATTTTTCTTGACTCGTGCGACCTCCATTAGGTCCATGCCATCATCATCATCATCATCATCATCATCATCATCATCATCATCATCATCATCATCATCTCCAATCATTATTAATACTTCAGGTTTTATAATTTGCAATTCTTCATTCGTCACTTTCACCGAATAATTATTGAATTGTTCCATTAGGATTTTTATCTTATTATCGGTACCGTGACTCGACAATAACCATGGGAAATTCGCTCTACTTTCAAATGTAAAAGCTTTCTGGTATTCAGGGAAGTCTTTTATAGTCCATGTTTCAACAGCACCTATTGTAATCATTGATTCTATTAATGAAGGATTGAGTAGCGCAAGCTGATAAAGAACGTCACCACCAAAACTAAATCCAATAGCTTTGACTTTATCTAAAATCAAATATTCAGCTAACATATCAAGATCTCTTGCAACTGATTTTATGGATAGATCTTCTTTAAAAGCTTCAGATATTCCATGTCCTGTCAGATCAATTAAGTCAGCGATTCAAAGTCAAACTATAATAATCTGATATAGAGCAAATTATAAACAGCTGCAAAAAATAAGTTTACAGCTATTTATATATTTGCAAAAAACAT
>JBLHWH010000236.1:0-9156 GCA_047628935.1 Halioglobus sp.
CAACATTTTAGTTTTGTAGTCGCAAGTATTCATCCCACGGATTTACGGCTGTACTTGCGATATACTAACCGTTACAGGCTATAGGTTTTGCAATCAATAAAAAGTATAAAACATGCTACAATGATAATTCAAACCTAAGTCTTTGATGTCTAATTTCGTTTAGTTCTGCTGTACAAGGTGATTTCTTTTCGGAATAGGAATTGGAAAATAAGTTTTGTCCATGAATTATAGGAATGTAGGTGGTCGTAATAATTGGGCACCATCTTTTTTAATTCAGGTAAGCGGCTACCAGGAATATTAGGAAAATCATGGTGCTCATTATGGTAACCTACATTAAATGTAATCTTATTCAAAGGTCCGTAATAAGAATAGGTTTCCTGCTCTTCCTCAAAAACATAATGTTCTGAAATGAAGTGCCCTGAAGTTGGGTGCAATCCTCCTGCAATCAGAAGTGAAAGTAGCATAAATAAAACGCCAGGCCACCCAACTAACGGTATGACAATTGCCATAGCAATTACTTGGGATATCAAATTGTAAATTTGCCACTTATCTAGTTTAATGGGTTTAACCAAAACAGGGCGCAGGGCATAGAAAACGATTTGGTGCACAAACCAAACCATCTTACCAAAAAAACCCTTGAAGAAGTTTGCTTCTGTCCTTGCTGGAATATCCATATCAATACCATCTTTACCTTGTTCCCAATGATGCATGCCATGATATATCTTGAATGATATAGCAAAAGGCAGAACAATTGGAATATTTGTAAATAAGGCCAAGATATTATTATGAGTTTCCTTATGGAATGCTAGATTATGAGTAATCTCATGGATGGCTAAAAATATAGCTTGTGCAATTGTCGCTCCAATCAGATAAGTGATTCCCAAAAATAAAGCCCAAGCCCAAGCACCGATGCCAAGTTCGAATACTTGATTAATAAAAAAGGCGGTGGTCAACTGAATCAACACTAAGAAGACAGCATAATACCTCATCTTCGGATTGACCCCAAATAATTGTTTTACTTCCGGATGTTTCTTTAAGATTTCCTTTCTACGTGCCAAATGAGGCTCAGGGGTATCAACCCAATAAAATTCCTGATGATCTGTCTTTGTCATAAATAATTATTCCTTATGCCCAAGAAAGGCAAAAAAAAAGTTAAATTACAATGCAAACTCAATTTTCAAGTATATTTATAACTTTCACTATATTTTTAACAGAAACACCGCCTTTATTGCCTGCATCTTTATAATTATTCAGATGAAATAAGGATTGGTCTCTAACTTTCGAGTAATGTACTTTTAAGTAGGTTTCTAAGTCGAACGGAACTAGTTTTGGAGCTATACTGATCAGCAACCTGAAAATCCCAATACGGTTAATGAGCTGCATAATCAGCGGTCTTTTGAGTGAATATTGTTGCTCTAGGACTTCGAATATTTCATTATTTAATTCCTTGATACCATGTAGTAGCTCTTTTGATTTTTTTAGTTCAGAAAATTTCCAACCCGCAAGTTCTAGGCTACTCACAAATCCTGCCAGAAAAGCAGACGGGAATAAGCCTTCTATAAATACATCCTTACTCGAGCTAGCCGAAATTCCAGCGGCTTTAAAGGTTCGAATTATTTCGTTTTGTCGTTTTTTCTCTCCAGAAAAGGGAATTGAAGATAATGGTGGAAACCAAAATGCTGTCCCCTCTTGATTTACTTTTTCCGTTGGCAATGGGCAAGGATAACTAATCAAACTGATCATTCCCTCAATAATTCTTTCTGAGGGATATTTTTTTTGTAGTAATTTCAAGTCTTCAATTCCAGGTTGTAATTTAATGATACTCGGTTCGCCTTTAATGTTTGTATTAAAGGCAGTGAAATCAAAAGCATGCAAAGCCGTGGAAGAAATGCAAAAATATATTTGTGACCATTTTTTTGAATTCAATTCGTCAAAAGAAATAATAGTGGAGAATTTCTTGAAATGAATTGGTGATTTTAATTGTTTGTCTTTCCTTAAATTATAAAGGTAGGTACCCGTTTCAAATTCCGGTTGGTATTTTTTTTTAATTAAAAATGTTACAGAAAACTCTGCTTTGGCTAAATAATAGCCAAATACCAATCCTACTGAACCCGCTCCAACAATCAAAATTTCCTTTTTCATTTGCTAAAATTTATTTTCTTTTTACTTACTCCTGATAGCTATCGAGAGAATATCCATATGAAGACAAAGGTCATAATTTAGCATTAATTTCTATATGTATGTCGGAAATCATTATAAATACTACCCAAAGGAGCAAAATACTTCCTTAAAGGCAAACCTAACGAGCTAGCAATGATCGCTCAGTTTATAATTAGATTGAATCATACAGGATTTATAGATCTAAACCTCAATTACCTAACCTTTAATCTTGCGATAGGTGAAATATCAGGGGCTCTACAACTTTAAAATGTAAACAATTGTATCTAAAATTATCTAATTGATTTTGCTAATAATCCAAGTGAATATCAAGATCTAGTCAAATATATTAACTCAAGATTTAAAATTACGTCTTCTTTTATACCTGCATTTATTCAAATGTTACAATTATACAAAGGATTGTTACATTTGGCGAGCATCAAAAATATAGATTTCTATCATTATTGTATTGTCAATACGGAATTGCAATTCTGTGTATCATTTAAAACAATAAAAGATTATTAATAATGAAAAATCTAACTTGAAACATAATACTTATTTTATTAATGTGGTTTGCATTTAGTTTTACTTTAAATGCACAAAATGGAATCAAGAAAATTTATTCACAAGATCCTTTATTTCCTGCAAAAAACAATTCCTTGATAATGGTGGGGACTGGTATTCCCTATGTAGGAATAGCGGAATATACTTATGGTTTTGCCGATAGATTTTCAGCTGTAATATTAATCGGATCGACTGCTGTAGTACTTGGTTTAGGATTAAGAATAAAAGGAATCTTATATCAAAAAAATGAAAATTTTAGAGTTACTGCAAAAACATCTATACTCTATTATCTTAAGACTAAAGATTTGGGTGGAGTACCGCGGGTGTTAGCTTGGCCTACTATAAATACTGAATGGAAACGTGATTCGGGTATTAGAGCAGCTGCTGCTTGTGTAAATAGTTTATTAGGACTAGAAGGTGAAGATGGGCATCATCATATAGCAGAAAACACGTAATTATCTGAAAAAGACCACGCCGTAGAAGATAACCATTCTACAGAAGAACACAACTCTCCAGAAAGCTTAATGGCGATGATGCCTACAAAAGGATTCATGGGAGATGTTTGGAATACCGTACAAACAAGTGTTTTTATCCCTATCGGAAAACAATTTTTATTCCAATCAGAAATAGCCTTAGTATTTGATGGTGCTTCTTTAGCGGATGAAAAATGGGTAGGGTAGATATCCTGTGATTTTGTTTATTGGAGTTTCTTATGAGTTTTAACGCTATTCAAAATCAAACTACTAGAACTATTATGGCATAGATGCCATGACCATGCCTTGTTAACAAAATAATAAAACAACGGTCTTTTGGATTGTAATCACTGCCAAGAACGATGCCTGAGCTAAGAATTTCAACAGGGAGGGGCATAACAATTCTATAAAGTATTAGTACTATGGGGTCCTTAAAGTTATGGATTTTAATGCTGATAATAAATGTTAGCATTTAATAGCCAGCTGTAATAGTCAAGGTATTTGCTAAAATCAGAAAGATTAGAGGATAGAGAAAATGAAAAAGAAACGACAAGCTTCTGACAGGCTCGAACGGTACTGGTGGAGTATGATAGCGGTAATCCTGACGTCTTATAAAGTCACTCCGTCAGAGTTGAAATTAACTACTTCTTAATGCCGTCAGGTTGAAACCCACCGTTGTTGGAATGTCACCCCATCAGAGTTTAAATTTACTACAAGATTGAGATGGTTTAAGGTTCTAAATCAAATTAATCCTGCCAGAGCCATTTACTTTTGTCCTCTGTTTGTAGGAGGATTTAGGAGTAAGGTGCTGTCGTATGATAAAACAGCTAATGCAATACAATTTTCAATGTCATCGGCACTAGACTATAGTTAAATAATATTTTTTTTGTGAAATACAAAAAACAAACTCCGAATATAATGTACAGCATTCTGCTGTTCATTATATGTTTATTATTAGTTGACATAAGAGTATGAATGAAACAATAAAGTCTTCTGGATTTCTTGATAGCTATATTGCCAGAGGAGCTGGGGCTATACCATGTGGGCTCACCTGTAGAAGTTCGTGCTTCCTAGTTTTTTTGTATAGTGTTCAGCGAGTTACGCATTATAATAAAACGCAACGCAATATTTATAGGGTGTACATCGGAGCGCAATTTAATTGTTTAGGTCGTCGGTTGTTTCTATTTTGCAAGCGATACGGAATCGTTAAGTCTAAATAACAAACTTAGCAACAACCTAAACATTACTCTAAACAAATTTCTCCTAAACAAGCGAAGCGAAGCAAGCCCTAGACAATCCTTTGGCACACCTTTTGCATTTTCGATAGTCGCTATGGATATCGAAAAAATAAATCGCAAACATTTCGTCGAGACTGATATGTATTATCGGGTTGGACTAGGACTATCTTCTAAGCTGTTGAGCTTCGAGAATGGTACCATCAATGTCGAAATTACGATCAGTAAGAAGTGGAAGAAAAACTATAATGCTACAGCAGCAGAATTAGCGCATTGTTGGAGAAATACGCATCCAGAGTTGTCAAATGCAATAGCTTGCAAAGCATATATTATAGACGCAAGAGAGTATTCGTACAAACAATATCTTATTCACAAAGGAATTACGCCTGGCTACGATGCCAAAAAAGGAGTCATTTTCAATAAATCACATCTTAACTAAAATCATTCTTTACATTTGTTGTCTAAACTATAGATAATGAATATAGATCGATTTACTTCTGAATTAGATGGAAAACTTGTCTCCCTTTATCCTATTTCAAACAATCATATAACTTGTCATATTACCAATTATGGCGCACGGGTAGTCAGCCTAATGGTCATGGATAAGCAGTCGAATGCCTTAGATGTTGTTCTTGGTTTTGATTCACTTGATGGTTACATCAATGCAGATGAACAATATCATGGAGCCACAGTTGGCCGATATGCAAATAGAATAGCGAATGGTCGATTTTTCATTAATGAAAAGGAATACACTTTAGCGATAAATAATCCTCCAGACGCTCTTCATGGTGGAATTGCAGCAATGCACAATCAGGTTTGGACAGTCGTAAAGCATGAAAAAAATAAAATAACATTAGAGTATGTATCTCCTCATATGGAAGAAGGTTTTCCAGGAGAGCTGACGACACAGGTTACATATGAGATAAAGGGCAGTGATCTTGTAATAACTTACAAAGCGAAATCTACGGAAGATACGATTCTCAATCTTACACATCATTCTTACTTTAATCTTAATGGAGAGGGGAGTGGTGCAGTTTTAGACCATTGCCTTATGATCAATTCAGAGTATTATACACCAGTTAATCAAAACACTATTCCAACGGGGAAATTAGATCTGGTAGATGGGACAGCATTTGATTTTACATCAAAAAAGAAAATAGGCTTAGATATTGAAATTGAGGATGAACAGTTGGGTTTTGGATATGGATTTGATCATAACTACGTGGTAAGAAATCATGAAGAAGGGACACTTAGTTTTGCTGCAAAAGTAAATGGAGACGTGTCAGGTATAGAAATGGAAGTATGGACAACAGAGCCTGGTGTGCAGTTTTACTCAGCGAATCATCTAAGTGGCAAGGATATTGGTAAATCAGGAATTAGGTACGCTAAAAGAAATGCTTTTTGCTTAGAAACGCAGCACTTCCCTGATAGTCCTAATCAAAGGCATTTTCCATCGACTTCTTTGTTAGCGGGAGACCTTTTTTATAGTGAAACAGAATATAGATTTAAGCTCACCTAGTAAGTTTGTGAAGTAGCTAGATATATGATATTTCTAGGGGTGCAAATATACATATGTACTATTTAAATCCTATATAATTAATATTTTAGAATGGAGTATAGTATATAAATTTATTTATTCAATTAATGCTTTAACCACTCATTATTAGTGAGTTGTATAGTAATCATCATATTGATTTTAATGATATATATGAAAATGTATTATTTATGCTTTATAATGCATGAATAAGGGTTGATAATTTTACCTTTGTTCTCAGGTCTAGTACCTACAGGATTATTTTGTAAATTAACCAACCTACCATGAACAGTAGAAATATTACAATATCTTGCATCATTTGCAAGAATTTACGCCAAATTTTTATGGCTTCTTTTTTATCGCTTTTTTCAATTCTATCATTTGGTCAGACGACTTTATATAATCAAGCTTTTGAAGTTGATATGGCAGGATACAGTAATGTGCCCAATCAATTGCCTGTGGCTGATAATGGAGATCAATACTTTAGTTTGGCAATGCCAGGAGATGGAGCTATCTACGAAGGAAGTGATGGGCCTTATACAAATGTAACAGACGATTATCTTTTTGTTGGCTCAAATCCAAATACTTTTAATGGAGGAAGTCCTGGTGAAGTTATTTTTGATCAGATAAGTATCGCTGGTTACAACAGTATTCAATTTTCTGCTGATTTTGGAGGTGTACCCAATGATTGGGATGCATCTGATTTACTATCTGTAGAATATAGTCTGGATGGTGGAACATTTGTGCAGTTGTATTCATTTGCAAGTCCTGTGACCAATGACCCACTAGCACTTCAAGGAAATGCTACAGGAGGACCTAATACACCCAACGGAATAATTCTTGACTACGATTTGCAGACTATTACTTCAAATGCTATAGGAACAGGTTCGACATTGGATCTAAAAATTGTTTGTAATTCAAATGCAAATTATGAGGCATTTGGAGTGGATAATATATTAGTTACGGGTATAGCAGCTGGTGGAGCCCCTCAAGTAGCGTTTAGCTCTGAAAGTGCTAACATAGGCGAAGAAGTAGGTACTTACAATATTTGTCTTACAATTGTAAATCCTGATATTTCTGTTTCGACAGATGCTACAGTTAGTATTACTCCAGATGGAACGGCTATTAATGGAACAGATATTAATACATATTCTGATCAAACAGTGACTTTTCCTGCTGGAGATGATACGCCTCAGTGCGTTACCATTACAGTTGTGGATGACACTGAAATCGATGAAGGTGAAACGCTAATATTTAATATTTCAAGTATTACTGGAATTGCGCAAATTGGAAACCCGGATACTACGACGATAACAATTATTGATAATGACAAACTTACATGTGACGAACCAATGTGGAACGTTGTAAGCCCATTGGACAATGAAGTATGGGCAACAATTACAGGCGGATTTGAAGCAAATGGTTTTTGTGGAGGTGGCTGTACACAAGATGTTGAAACATGGCTGGTATATGGGCCCCTAGACATGACAGGAGTTGGATTACTTGAACTTGATTTTACAGCGGCGGAAGGATTTGGGATTACTGATTTAAATGTTCAATACTCTTCAGCGGACGGAGCAAATGCTTGTCCAAATGAAGTGACGTGGACATCGGTAGGTATGGTAACCGCTACAGGTGATTATACATTTGACTTAAGTGCAGCTGTTGGGACAGAAGTATATATTGGAATAGAATACAGTGATGATGGAGCTGATGGATATAGCAATTGGGAAGTTACTGAGTTTGCTCTTTATGCAGATGTGTGTCCTACGGTTGGAACATTTGTGTTTCCAGTAGTTGATGCTGGACCTAATGTAGTTCAATGTGGTATAGGAGATGTACAGTTAAGTGCTACTGGTGACGGAGCATGGACTGGGGGAGCTGGAGGTTTTGATGATGCTACTTCACCTACAGCAATATACACACCAGCAGATACCGAAGAAGGAACTACAGTAGTATTAACTTATACATTGAATTTAACGACATGTACGGGATTTAGTGATGATGTTAATTTAGTGTTTTTTGTTGAGCCTGGAGATACAGAATTCTCTTATCCAGCTACAGAAATATGCCCAGGTGGTGGTATCTTACCCGTAATGCATACGACCGGTATTGATGGTACGTATTCTGTTACTATGGGTGATCCAACTATGATTGATCTAAACGCGATGACAGGAGACATCAACCTAATGAATACTCTAGATGGTACATATGAAATAACAAATACAATTGCAGGAGGAGGAAATATTATGATTACTGGTGCAATTGATGGCCCCCTTTCCCAAGGACAGCCTAAAGCTATAGAGTTTTATGCAATTGATGATATTCCAGATTTGAGTGCTTATGCATTTGGAAGTGCTAATAATGGAAATGGTGGAGGAATTATAGAATATATTTTTCCTGCGGATGCTATTGAAGGAGGAACATTCTTCTACTTAGCGGCTAATCAAACAGGTTTTAATATGTTTTTTGGTTTTGATCCAGAGTATACGAGTAATGCAGCAAATATTAATGGAGATGATGCTTTAGAACTCTTCTTTAATGGAGCAGTAATTGATGTTTTTGGAGATATCAATATGGATGGTTCAGGCCAAGCATGGGATCACGTTAATGGCTGGGCATATAGAAATAATGACCAAGGACCTAATATTGGAAGTTGGGATGATGGAGATTTCTATTATAGTGGTACAAATGTTTTAGATGGTGAAACAACTAACGGAACAGCAACCAATCCTTTTCCATTAGGAACATTTACTACTTCTCAAATGGGAATATGTCCAAATAGTTCTACATCATTTACTATTATCATTGGTGATAGTGAAGGACCAGTAATTGATTGTCCAAGTGATATAGGTGTACAATTAGAACCGGGCGAATGCGAAGAGTTGGTTTTCTTTGATGTTCCATTTATGGACAATTGTGGAACGATCGATGCAGAAATGAGTCAAGCGATCAATGAAGCATTGGTGAATACAGCGTTGGATTGTGGAAACAATACATCAAATCACTTAAGATATTTCGAAAATAACATAGTAGTACCAGTAGAGATAACACAAGTAAACTTTGGTATATTCAATGCGGGAGCAAGTGAAACGGTTACTGTTAATATTTATTCCATAGCACCAGGTGCATTATTTGAATATGGTAATATGACTTTGCAAGGAACAGTTGATTATGCGGTACCAGCGGGGAT
>JBLHWH010000237.1:0-9137 GCA_047628935.1 Halioglobus sp.
ATCTGTCTTTTTAGAGTTTGGTAAAATATTAGGTGCAGTCTGGTCAAATTTTGCAGCCAATCAAGAAACGACACCTCATGAGTTTACACCTAAGACTAGACAAGTCACCCTTAACCCAAGTGTGACATCAGTAGATCAAGTGGATTTTACTGATTTATCAACGATACCCGTATCCGGTTATGTAAGATTTCAAGGGACAGAATGTTTTCAACCCAATGTAGAAATATTGGTGAATGGATCTTCTTTTTCCCCACCTGTTTATACAGATGATGAAGGTAAGTTTCTCGTAGACTTTGATCCAGGGTTTTCAGGTATTTTGATGCCTAAATATGTAAAATTTGACTCAAATGGGAATGAAGATACAGAAATTGAAGGGCACACTTTTTCTCCTGCTTCATGGGAATTGACTAATGTTACGGGTCCTATTGCAGGAATTTTATTCAACAATACTGTCAAACGAAAGATCTCTGGTAAAGTTGCTGGAGGGTTATGTGGACTTCCAATTCTAGAGAATCTAGGTATGAATCAAGGTACTGTTTGTAGAGTAAAAGTAAGTACACCTGACGGATGTCTAGAGCGAATATATGAATTTGGAGCAGGTGAAGAGAATGGAGAATTTGAATTTGACAATTTACCACCAGTAGAAAAAATGGTTTTATCTATCATAGAACATTCGGAACCAGTGATCAAGACATACTTTGAGGTAAGCGGGGGCTCTGAATTGGATATTTCTCTTAAAGACACCATTAAAAATATGATCTATTTTGCACCACCTGAAATTACCATTATCAGTGGGCTTGAAAAATATCCTGATTGTGACCTCATTATTGTGGAACAGGGCAGTCCCCAGACTATAATCCTTGAAATGCAAGAGATATACATTGGAGGAGTTTGTAAAGTAGACACAGGAAACCTCTCAATAATTAATGGGCTTTCTGATGAAGGAATAGACACAACACTTAGTGACTCATTCACCTATACTTTTAAAGTAGGTGAACCAAATCCTTCTCCACCCTACTTAAAAACCTTACAAATAGTAGGTACTTCTTTGGCCGGCAGAGAATCATCGGTCTCCAAGCAAGCAATAGTTACAGGGATACGAAAAAAGGAAAACACCTTTACATCAAAATTGCCAAATATACCTATGCTCGTATTGAGAGACCCTCCAGGAGATGGGAGTAGTGCATATTTTGAAAAAGGAGAGACCATTTGTCAGACCACTGAATTTAGTTATTTATCAGAAGGTGGATTTGGAGTAGGTGGTGAATATCATTTAGGAGGTAACGTTGAAGTCTCTATCGGTTTAGGAATGGCAGTGATAAATAATTTTGGGCCCATCTTCGACACAAGTATTGATGGAGAATTTACTTGGAATACAGTGACTGACTCAAGTTGGCAGCAATGCTTTACAACCAATGAAAGAATTGCTACAAGTGATGGTGATTTACTTCCAGGCAAAGCTTCTGATGTTTTTATGGGTTTAGCAACCAACATTATCTTTGGATTTGCCGATGCTGTATATTTTGATCCCGAATTGTGTCTTGTCCAAGACTCGGTTATTCTCAATGTAGAAGGTGATAGTGATTATGAATCTACGTATCTCTATTCTAGATTTCAAATTGAAAATTATGTGATTCCAAATTTATATAAAATAGCATCTCAGGAGCAAGACATTACTCTCAAAAAGGAATATGAAAATTCTGCCATGGAATGGCGAGGAATATTAGCGGAAAGTGACACTATTGTATTGGATTCAGATTATCAAGATTGCCATGGTTGTGGGAATATATCTTTTAGTGCGGGGGTAGAATATGAATATTCCTTTACTAGTGATACTTTAGACGTATCAAGTTCTATATCAGGTAATGGACAAAACGGTATAGAAGAAACCAATATAGGGTTTGAATATAATATGAATGGATTTATTCTAAACGCTAAAATATTTGCTGGACAAGAAACAAGTAATGGCGCAGGAGATGAAAACTCTAATTTTGTTACTACAGGTTATATATTATCTGATGACGACCCAGGAGATGCTTTTAGTGTTGATGTTGGTCTAGACTCTATTTATAAAACGCCAATTTTTAAGATAAAAGCAGGGCAGTCCGCTTGCCCATGGGAAGTAGGAACTGCAAATCGAGAAGGCCCTAATCTTAAATTAGCTGATGGATCAGTATCTGAAGCAATTAATATACCTGCAAATCAAGCGGCAGTCTTCAAATTTAATTTAGGTAACCTAAGTGCTACAAACGAAGACGTGACGTATGGCTTTACAAGTATAGCTGCCAGTAATCCAGATGGAGCCATTATTAAGTTGAATGGCCAGCCCTTGAATTATGTGGAGCAGTATACAGTGCCATACGGGGGATCTATTCCAATTACAGTTACAGTAGAAAGAGGACCTATTGAATATGACTACGATTCTTTGATAGTGGTCCAAATGTCAGAATGCGAATACGACCGAAATTTGGGTTTGAGTATCCTGACTGATTTTTTTCCAGATCTAAATGATTCAATTCCTGATTTATTCTCTGCCATTCCGATCAGTGTAAGTTTCATTCGCCCTTGCAGTGAGGTCAATATCAATGTTCCAGAACAAAACTGGGTAGTCATCACTGACGATCCTAATCAGCCAGGTACCTTACGACGGACTACTGTCTCAGGTTATGACCTGAATTCGCATGATTTTCAGCTTATCCGGATGCAATACCGCCAATCCGATGGCGATGGAGCCTGGATCAATATGCCTACCAATGATGGCATTTATGAAGCATATAATCCGAATTGGTCAGGATTTAACGGTTCTCCTCCTAATAATACTTTGCCCAATGAACCTGACACGCTGGTACTCGGCTCCAGCTTTACTCAGTTTTTATGGGAAACAAGTGGTCTTATAGATGGAAATTATGAGGTTCATGCATGGGCAGTTTGTAGTGGCGATGCCTCGGATAAACCCGGTTTTTCTGAAATAATTAAAGGTAGGATTGACCGTCAACCACCAGAACTATTAGGTGTGCCACAGCCATCAGATGGAGTTTATCATGTGGGTGATGAGATTTCATTTGCCTTCAATCAGGAAATCAATTGCAATAAATTGATCCAAGCAGACCTGACCCAGCCAAACAATGTGGGTTTATATGATGCAACAACAGATGAATTAATCGATGTGTCTATATCTTGTTTTGATAATAAGCTTATACTCGATCCTAATTTTGTAAATGAAGTTTTTGAAAATAAGATCATCCGAGCAGAGTTGCACAATATCAAGGATCTAGTTGGCAATAATATGGATTTTGAGAAGTGGGAATTCTATGTCGATCGTAATGAATTGGCATGGCTCACAGATAGTATTCAACTGACAAAATACGATGATGAGACTAAGGCAATTACTGCCAAGATTCAAAATCGAGGCGGTTATCCTGTACCATATACAATGCAGGACCTTCCTGACTGGGTACATGTATCGCCGAATTCTGGAACTTTGGTCGCCAATGAAATAGAAGAGATCACTTTCACTGTAGATGAGAATGTGCCATTAGGTTATCTATCGGACTCCATCGTCATGCATACTGAAACAGGTCAAAACCCATTTTTTATGGGTGGTGATGAGGTACTAAATATGGCGGCAAGAGTAATCTGCAGACCAGATGCTTGGATTGTCAATCCTGATAATTTCAATGCCTCTAACTTTAGCTTTTCGATGAATTTCAACTTAAGTCTAAATATTGAAGGTACGCCAACGGAGGATGTTCAAGATATAGTGGGTGCGTATGTGGATGGTCAAATTAGAGGAGTTTCCAGAGTACAATACAATCCACTGCTAAATAATTATTTGGCATTTATCACTGTCTATAGTAATATAGCATCTGGAGAGATTGTAGAGTTTCAGATATGGGATGCTTCTGAATGTAAGTTATTTGCCCCAGTAATTGAGTCATTTACGTTCAATGCAAATGACATCGTGGGCTCGCCAACGAATCCACAGGTATTGCATACAACTGGCAAAGTGCTTCGAAAGATATTCGTACATCCAGGATGGAATTGGATTTCAATGAATCTTGACTTAGAAGATGCTTCCGTAAATACTGCGTTATCCAGTTTATCAAACCCAGAAGATGCATTGATTAAAGGACAAACAAATTTTAGCTCTTATTCTACTGGTCTAGAATCTTGGTTTGGAGATTTAGATTCGGTATCTTATCTAGATTTATATCAGTACAATTCGGTGAACTATGATTCTATTTCAATGGTGGGAACATTAGTCGATCCTAACACAGAAATTCCTTTAACTTCTGGATGGAATTGGATTGGTTATATTCCAAACGAAAAGCTTCCTATCGCTCAAGCATTGTCTTCATTAACTCCATCGGATGGAGATCTCATAAAGAGTCAAGTTAGCTTTGCTCAATATGTAGATAATATTGGTTGGATTGGTAATCTTCATTTCTTAGATGCTCCAAATGGATACTTATTAAAATTAAGTAATCCAGATATTCTCATCTATCCAGATCCTCAAAGTTTATTGGGATCAACTGGAATGACAACTTATACTCATTCTAGTATATTAGGAGGTAAAGGTGAAAAGAAAGAAAGTACTACAAGGAGTGCAGATCATTGGGAAGTAGACGCATCTCTCTATGAAAATAGTATGAATGTGATTGGGATCGTTGTGAAAAGTGAAGGTGATAACATCTTAGATGATTTTGATGAAGTTGCCGCTTTTGTGGGCAATGAAGTGAGAGGCCATGCAAAGACGATTTATATACCAGCTATAGATTCATACATGATCTTTATGACGATCTACGCCAATCAAGATGGAGAATTATTGACGTTTAAGTTTTTCGATTCGTCCAACAATCAAGAGTTTGATTTGGAAGAGAAATCTGGCTTTGTTGTCAATAGCGTACTAGGTGAAGTAGATGATCCAAAACCGCTTCATATAGCTACTTCTACATCCGTTTCTGATCTTAATGGAGAAGAAAAAATGAGCATATTTCCTAATCCATTTTCACGCACATTGACGATTAATTTTCATTCAGAAAATGCTGATGAAATTGAAATGTCTATAAAAGATGTATATGGAAATACTGTGGAAAAGAGTCTTCGAAAAATGAGTGCTGGTATGAATGTTTTAGAATGGACTCCAAGTGCTAACATTTTACAAGGCAGTTATATTGTCACGTTGAAGGACTCTGATTCTTATTACATAAAAAAGGTTATTTATGTCAAATAGAAAAGATTTAGTAAGCATAAGAATGGCATCTTTTGTTGCCATCTTTTGCTTGCTAATAATTGTTCCCACTGGCGCCCAAAATATTGAATGGTCGCCTCCGAACAGCAGCGAATACAGCAATACAGCCAATGGCATAGCTGATATTTACATCAATGATATAAAGTCCGACAATCCAGGAGATCAAATTGCCTTTTTTGTAGGCGATGAGATTAGAGGATTGAGCACGCCTATTCAAATTGGTAATTCTGAATATGTACATTTTGTAACCATCTACTCAAATCAGGCAGTAGAGGATATGGATATGAGAGTCTATTCCCAAAGTCAAGATCTGGTATTTGACGTTGCTGAGGATTTTGATTTTGAAACTAGCAGGATTTATGGCAGCATCGATGATCCACTAAATGTAAATGTCTATGACGATAATGACTATCCTATTTTACTAAATAGTGTTCCCAATCAAATAACCTTAGAAGGAATTCCTTTTAATGCAATTGATATGGTTGATTATTTAGTGCAATTTGATATGGTAGATATTAACTGGTCATTTACCTCCAACACAAATTTAGATGTAAGCTTTACGAATGGAATTTTACAAGTAGATGGAATTGAAGGATTCTCTGGAACAACGAATTTAATCGTGAGAGCGACAAAATCAACTAACAATTCCTTTGTCGAGACCTCAATCAGTTTTACCATCACTTCTTTTTATGAAGGGCCAGCATGGAACAATATTCCTCCACAGGGTATTGTTATAGGAGATCAATTCGACCCCTTGAATCTTCATGATTTCGAATTCCAATATGGTGGTCCAGCAATACAATATGACTACATTCCAATTCTATTACCAAACAATAACCCAACGCCAAAACCAACTTGGACAGTGACCTCTAAAAATCAGGTCAACATGAATTTGATAATTCAAATGGACTATACACCAAAGTATCATTTTCAACACAAGGATGATCTACTGGCTGCATTTGTAGATGAGGAAATAAGGGGTGTAGCTAGGGTAGATTCCAATAGTGGTCTTTTTTTTCTAACGGTAGGTGGCTCTGCCAAAGAGAATAGTTCTTTTACGCTAAAATTTTATAGTGGAGAGAAAAAACAGATATATACGCTAAGCGAAGCTTATAATTTCCAACCATATTTTGTTAGTGGAAGTGTAAGTCAACCTAATATTATAGATTTAGCTCCTATTTTGCCTACGGTACCTGAATTTCCAGTCCCTGGGGGCATAGCTTCTGTGCCAATAGATATTATTGATACTGAATTTATTGGGATAGAACACTTTAGGTTTTTTGCTTATGATCCATTGTATCCTGAATATTTGCATGCGGATACTACAACTTCATTTTGCATAGCGGCAACAATCGGAGAGCTGTTTACGCAGTATGCTGACTTTGATTTAGACGGATTAGGAAACCCAGATGTGACTATTCAAGCTTGTGAAGGAGTGCTAAACTATGTACCAAACAACGACGATTGTGATGATACAAATTATCTAGAATGTGCAGCGGACATTACGGTTAGCAATGATCCTGGTTTTTGCGAAGCTACTGGAGTTTCACTCATAGATCCCATCTTTAATGATTGTAATGTCACCCTGATCACGAATGATGCACCATTAGTATATCCTTTAGGAAGTACATTAGTAAGATGGACTGTAACGTTTAATGAAACTGCAACAAAGTCCTGCTCGCAAATAGTAACTGTGATCGATGATGAAGCTCCTGTTCCAGATATAGGAGGAACTACCGTGACTTGGGATGAAATTTCTACCATTGTCGCAAGTGATGGTGAAGAAAATCAGCAATTTGGACATGCTGTTGCTATCAGCAATGAATGGGCTGTTGTAGGTGCAAGGTTTGACGATGAATTGGGTACTGAGGCTGGGGCAGCTTATATGTTATGGTTCGATGGAAGTACTTGGGTGCAACATTCGAAACTGTTAGCATCAAACGGGGTAAAGCTTGATGGGTTTGGTACATCTGTTTCGATCTCTGAAAATAGAGTTTTAGTAGGTGCTCCAGGAAACGACACTGGTGGACAAGAAGCAGGCGCGGCATATGTGTTTGATTTTGATGGCATCAGTTGGATAGAGACAGCATTACTTGTGGCAAGTAATGCTAGTGATAATGACCTTTTTGGAGGATCTGTTTCAGTCCATTATGATTATGCAGTTATTGGGTCAGTTGAAGAAGATTCTGAGGCTATTAATTCAGGAGCAGTTTATGTTTTTGAAAAAAAGAATATCTGGTTGGAAAATGGGTTCCTCAAGGCTAATGATGCCGAAAGTGATGATGAATTTGGTTGTGATGTTTCAGTATCTGGAGATTATATTATCATAGGAGCTAAACAGGAAGATTCCGATGGTGTGAATTCTGGAGCAGCTTATATTTTTAAAAGAGATGAAGATCTAGGAAACTGGTTTCAATCAGAAAAATTGACAGTAAACAACCCAGAAATAGAAAGTAAATTTGGATCAAGTGTTGACATCTCAGGAAATCATGTAATTGTAGGCTCGCCCCAAAATGATACAAATGGGCAAGATTATGGAATCGCTTTGGTCTATTCAAGAAGTGGAAATATTTGGGTTGAAGAACAAGTGATTCAACCAGTTGGTCTGCAGCAAAATAACGAATTTGGTACGAGTGTATCTATTTCAGCAAACTATATTGTAGTGGGTGCACCTTTTAATGTATCATCCGAACCTAGTGAAGGAGCGTCCTATATTTTCAGGAATGATGATCAAGAATGGAATCTACAATCTTCAGTCTTTGCATCGAATTCTGAAAAAAGGAATCTTTTCGGTTCGGCAGTGGCAATTTATGGGCATAATGCACTAATAGGTGCATATGGAATGGACAACCCTCTAATTGATGGAGGACAAAGTTATGTATTCAAGCTCGATGCTGGACTTCCACTAAATAATTCCGCTTGCGCAGTCGAATTTGACCCTCCATCTTCTTTTGACAATTGTGATGGAGCAATTGAAGGGATTATTGAAGAGACGTCTAGCTATATTGGCAATGGTTTTTTTGAAATCCTATGGTCCTATACCGATAATTCAGACAATACCTCATTTCAGTATCAAATGGTTCAAACACTTCAGGATACAATAGATCCAGAGATTTCTTGTCCATTCGAACTTGTACTTTTTCTCGATAATTCAGGAAACCTATTGGTGGAATTAGCCGATTCCGTAATAACCTCAACTGATAATTGTGGCATGTTGACTGTTGACTACTTTCCTTCTTCTTTTGATTGTTCTGATTTAGGTCCTACATTGGTAGAAGTAACAGTAGAAGACGCAATAGGGAATCAATCTTCTTGTCAAATCGAAGTTATGTTGCAAGAAAGTCCGAAGTTAGTCACCAATCTGAGTAATAATCAACCCGGCTCTCTAAGGAAGCTAATAGAGGGTAGTTGCGGAGGTGCAGAAAGTATCATCTATTTTGATACAATACTAAATGGAACAATACAATTATTTACAAATCAAATACTGATAGATAAAGACCTTGAAATAGTAGGACTTGGAAAAGATATAATCAATATTGATCCAAAAAACACTATGCGAATTTTTGAAATTTCCCCTTCCTCAAATGTTACACTAAGAGGGTTACAACTTTCCAACGGAGAAGAGATATTAGAAGGTGGAGCAATTTTAAATAAAGGAATTTTGAATCTTGATAATGTTCGGTTCATAGGAAATCGTGAAGATGGTAGTGGAAAGGCTTTTACCAATGGAGGAGTTATAAAAATTATTGGTGGGCTTGTGGAGGTGAAGGAATAAGTTTATTCGCGATTCCCAAACGCTTAAGATTGATAAGGATACCATCGGAGTCTTCATATAAATTAGTGGTGTCCGCTTAAAATTCAAGATGATGATAAATTGCCATTCAAA
>JBLHWH010000238.1:0-8958 GCA_047628935.1 Halioglobus sp.
TTTAATCCTTCATCATATCGCTTTTGACTAAGGACTCTCTTGCATTCTTTTAACATAATTTGTTGACTTTTGGTGTCAACCTATTTCAGGACAATACATTCTTAGTTTTTGTGTGACTTAGCTGATTTTCTCCGTCTGAAAGGTATGGAATACGGATTTGGGTTTTATTTAAAATCTATCTCCAACTAAATTTTTACCACTGAGGACCACTATGAATTTGATAAGAAGCCATTATTTCTTGGGAAAGAATATTGTTTAGTTAATTTACCCTTATGTGTATGTGTAGTACTCATACAAATGCTCCTGCAGAATTTCTATTACTGCATGAATGTTCGTAATACCAATTTGCACTCATACTCACGCTGTGCAAGGAATTACTTAATTGTAGTTTCTTCCACTTTTCATTTTCTATAAGTCTTTTTGCAGTTGATGTTGCTTTAACCCATTCATTTAATAAAAGATGTATTCAATATTTTGGAGGGGCTTGCTCCATGAATATTTTAATTAAAATATCACTTCTTCCAACTCTTTATTTCCCTTAATATATGTCCCAGATCGTTGGTTTTTATTTCTAGTACATTTTGCATGAGTTCGCCCAATCTTCCATTTGGGAATGCAGATTTTTGCCTACACCAAACTAGATAATGGACTGGGATGTCGGAGATCAACCAGTCTTTATACTTACCATACGGCATACGGGTGCATACTATTTCTAGGAGGACTCTTTTATCTGGTTGTAATTCCATTTGGAAATTTCGATTTACGAATTTAGAAAGGCGAATTTATGTATAAAAATGATGAAATACTTGATTGTTTTTAATGCTTAAGTGAATTATAAGAATTTCTCACCATCAAAACGGATATCGAACAATTGCTCATTATTTAATAGTTGGGCTTCGAACGGAACGGATTCTGGAAATATATCCGTAGGGTACCACTTATCTTTGACCTCATTATTTACAAGAAGAAACATTCCTTGTTCGTCTCCATTGACAGCAAATCGCTCTAGGGCTCCCTTCCATATTTTGGTTCCGAGCTTGAACTCTAAGAAATCGTTAAATGCTTTTGGATTATTTGAAGGTGCTCCTATTTCATTGACACAAAGGATGTCAGAATATGAGAATTTGCCTACCGTAGAATTATCAAGATTATACCTTACTATGAATTCTCCAATATTTCCAGCGCTATCATAGAAGTATATTGCCTTCGCATTCCAATGATTGTGATCATGGATTAAGCTACCGTTAGTTTCGATAAGATCTACTTTTCCGTCAAGCCATTGGATTGCATCTTCCAATTTATTGCTTGGGATCAGATAACAATAATGGTATACGTGAGGATTAGAGCTTTGTCTAAATGTAAGTTTTGTTGAACCAACTTGAAACGAGAATTGCTCATCATTTTCTTCTATGAAAGCAACTCCAAAAACTGACTTGTGAAATTGTTTTTGAGCTTGAAGTTTATCTGTATATAATGTTAGTTCTTTTATTAGCATAGACTGGTTATGGTTCTAATTGAGAAACAATACTAAGATCTATAAGTCGAAATTTGAAAGGTCAAGATATATACTCTTCGAGTCTCTTTTTGATATTGCTAACCCATTCCTCTTTCAAAATACTGAGCATGATGCTATCTCTTCTGCTGCCATCACCTGCAACACAATTGCTCCTTAGTACCCCTTCTTTTGTACATCCTAATCGCATCATCGCTTCGATACTTCGTTTGTTATTATAATCAGCTCGAAATTCTACCCTCTGGATGTCTGCGGTATCAAATGCATAAGACAGCATTAGATGTTTGCAGTTTTGATTCAGTCTTGTTCCCCAGAATTCAGAGCCAAACCAAGTATAACCTAACTGTACAGTATCGTGGATTTTCTGATAGTCATAGAACCTTGTACTGCCGGCATATTTTTGAGTCTGCTTATCGAACACAATAAATGGGTAACAATCCTTTTTCTCTCTCTTTTCTAGCGCAAAATCAATGTACTTCTCAAGATTTTCAGGACCATTGGCTGGGGTGAGAGAATATTGCCAAAGAGTAGGTTCATTTATCGAGTAGGGAAGTAGAAAATCAAAGTCCTCTGCTTCTAACGGACGAAGGAGAACTCGATCATTTTCTAGGACTATATTTTGAGTGAAGTCAAGTGTCTGCATATTTATTTCGTTTCTGGTTCTTTCATATAAACAGCCTGGAATATCTGGTTTACTTTCTCTGAAGCACATTCTGAATTTGCAACAGTTAAGGAAAGACAATTTTTCTTTTTGAATCTGTTTTGAATTGGTGTCACATACATCGCTGACTCACCTTCACTATCCGTATAGTATTTATACTGTAGGTTCCCTCTTTCCTGAAAACTAACCTCCAACTCTTCTTTATCAAGTTGCTTTTCACTTATCGTAAATGGAAAGACCGTTATATCATTCTTAAATTCTAGTACTGCCGCAGCATTACAAGGATCACACTCAAAAAGTAATAAATCTGTATCTAACTTACGTCGCACATCAATTACACGCACACTATCCAAAAATAACTTATTTACCTTAGGATCGACCATTCTGTTTTTGAAATATTTAATGTGGTGGTATGCATCAAACGACTGCCGAAATTCCTCCTTCCTTGTCAGTGGGCCAGGGTTACTATACTTCCCATAATCATAGTTGAATGTAACACAACCACAATCTAAAGTACCCACATAACTGTCCACGGCATCAGGACTTACCTTTTCTTCGCAGTTGATACCCTTGATACCGAAGTGTTCGGTTTCGAAGCTTTTTGCGATGTCTTTTTTGACCGTCTTGCAAGCACTGATCATAGGGATTAATAAAATTAGAGTGTAAGTTTTCAATAACGAACTATTCATAATGATCAAGTTTAAAGGATTCAAAAATATCAATTTGAAGTGAGTATTTTGTTATTCGAAGCTTGTTTATTAAAAATAGTAATTTTTGGAACACTAGACTTGAAAATGGCCTTAGCCTGTTTAGGGTTTAGGAAAATATTGATTCAAAAAGCGTTAAAAACAGGGTGGAGTCTTGAATTCTTTGATTCGTTTCTTTTTCAAGAAAGAAATGAATGCCAGTCGTGGCGAACGACAATATCCATAAAAGAACAAATCTTTGAATAAAAAATAAAATATTTTTTATTCAATCAATTATCATAATTGGGCTTACCAATCTTAGCAAGCTTGGTAATCTCATTTATTTGAAGCGGTCTAATCAACAGCCTCACAAACCCCCGCTAATAAAGAATTAAAATCAAACCCACTATTCAACCCCATTCTCACAATAACCAAGTCCTTCGATGGAATAATCGCGATTAATTGACCTTCATACCCATTGCAAGAAAACATAGTATGCGGAGCATTAGGATACATCGATCCATCTCCATTGGTCCAGAATTGAGCGCCATATTTTCCACCACTATCAGGTACTATTGTCTTAGTATATTCGACCCAACCTTCTGGTAATAATCGTTCTCCATTCCATACACCATCTCTCAGGTAGAGTGTGCCGAACCTTGCCCAATCCCTAGGAGTTGCATAACAATAGCTAGATCCAATATAGGTTCCAGATTCATCGCATTCCATAGTAGTGTTATCCATGTTGAGTTTTGAGAATATACGATCATATGGGAATTTGAGATAATCCGCATGGTCTTCGAATTGATCTCTCATATACCCTGAAATAATGTTGGTCGTTCCAGACGAATATTCCCAATGTTCACCCACTTTGGCTTCTAGGCCTTGCTGTCGTGCTACTTTAGCATTGTCTTCTGAGTCATATAGCATCTTTGTTGCTGGTGATATTTCACTATAGATTTCAGACCATTCCAGTCCAGAACTCATTTGCATTAGATTATTGAGGGTGATGTCTTTACGATCATCGTCCGCCCATTCTGGGTATAGATTTTTATCATCAAGACTTACGGCACTATCCTTCACCATCATTCCTACCCAAGTATTCATGATACTCTTTGTCATAGACCAACCAAGAATCTCGGTATCGGCATCAAAACCATCAGCATACTGTTCATAAATCAAAGAATCTTTATGAAGCACAACCACAGCTCTTGTCCTTTTTGATGTCATAGCACCATTGTCATCAAAAGCATTTTCTACTAGTTTTTGCACTAAATCATGATTAATTCCCTTTGTTTTGTGGATTTCTACCTTGTCACCATATGGATAATTTATTTCTGCGAGATCTGGAGCAGTCATTTCACTGTTAGAAAAGGAAACTTTATAATCATCCTTACCTTGGATTAGTACGCATCCAAGTTTTCCTCTATACTCTGCAGTTTTGGCATTCAATCCAAATACAGATGAAGTCACTCTTTTATTTTCCCTATCTATAGTAGTTGATGAATAAGCCAAAGGTCCCATACCTAAATCTTGAGTTTGAATCGACTCCTGAGAACGCTCGGCGATGAACGTACATGAGCACATTTTTTTAGCGGCATAGGAAGATATTATACTCAGTTTTGGGTAATTGATATATAAGGCTGTGCTGATTACTATGGTGAGTAGTAGCAGTATGGAGAGGAGTATTTTTTTTAGCATAGTATTTTGATTGCTTAAAAGTAGTTTTGCGAAAATTGAATGTTTCAAAAATAACGGGGTAAATCTCTTGACCCATGCAGAATACGAATAATTATAATCTTGTTATCTCTTATTCTGTAAAATACGATATGACTTTGATGATTAACGCTTCTTAATTCTGCTCTAAGTTCACCTCTTAATCTACCAATATTAGGATTAAGGCATAAGTTATCACAAAGTACATCAAATGAATCTAAATATTTTGCTGCTTGGTCGTTACCAAATTGATAGAATGTATATTCAAAAATATTTTCAAGATCATCAACAGCTTCAAAACTAAGTTCATATAGCATTGTTAGATTTTTCCTTTATTTCTTTGAATTTTCTTCTTGCTATTTCTGATGGCTTTATACTGGTTGTAGGCCCATCCCATGCTTTAGATATTTCTGAACGTAAGTCGTCAATTATTTTCTCCCTATAGATTTGATGAAGTCGGATTGCATCTCTTACTACTTCACTAGCGTTTTTGAAGTCACCAGACTCCAATTGTGACTCAATGTATTTGGCTTGCTTTTCTGTGAAACTGACATTCATTGCTATTATGTTTTTGCATTACAATAATAAGCTCTTTTGTCCATATTTGCCATTATTGGACATGTTTTATTTTTGTCCCTGACTCTACAATTGAAAATTGATTTGATTTTATAATGATTTGAAATCTTACTTTGATACATTCTGGTTATACAATATACTAATTATACAGTATCTTTCTTCTTTTTTATAGTAACCGCCGATATAGATGAAAATATCAATTACACTTTATACCTACCGATTATTTTTCCTATTGCTATTTATGATTTTTATTATAAGTAAAGTAAGTGCCCAAGACCCACAGGTCCTCCGCGTATCCCAGATAAAAGAAGACGGTAGATTGACTAAAACATTACAGAGAAATGGAGATCACTTTTATGTGATTCTTGAGCAACGGTATAATGATGCATCTTCTAGAGACCTGACGGATGATCTTGAGATAGATAGTTTCGTACATCATGCCATTCCCAATTCGGAAGGGGTTGTAGAATTAGCAGATATTAGTAAGGTGATTTTAGATTACAAAATAGGTGAGGGGTTCGTAGACTACGATTATATTAGTAACGCCAATAGCTTGTCAGCAGCACAAAAAAAGGTAGGAGACTATTATAAAAATGATTCTATTGTTGCGATGGCGGTTTTATCTAATCATTGTACATGGAATGGTAAGACGTATGTCCCAGAAGTGTTGCCAGATACAGCGAAGTATGGTTTTTATATAACGGTTATAGATTATGTAAAGGATTCAGTTATGTTTTCGACAAAAGCATCAGCCGAATCACGAATAGATGTTGATATGTTGACTGTTTCTGGGGATGATTTATACGTAGTGACAAGAACGAATGAAGACACTTTTGAATTCATGGGAGAGTTCTTTCCTGAAGTTATTGATCCTAATTGGAATGTGAAGCATATACATAAGATCAATTGGAAAACAGGAATCAAAGAGTGGTCGCACCAGTTTAGCACAGATATAGATATTGATTATGTACAAGATTTAAAAGTGGTGGAAGATGGCAATCTGATCATTGCAGGTCATATGTATGGGAGAACCCACTGGGATGGTGTACCCATACCGGGTAATTCTGTTTATGATGGAGGATTTGCATTTTTCAAGATTAGTCCAGATGGAGAGTTACTAGACTACATCCAATCAGCGTGCGATTGCACGGGGTTTATTAGAGTTCATATAGAGCCAGATGGATCACTTATGCTATTTGGCGGACAATCCAACATGCCAAATCTTACGCTAGGAGATTTTGAACTTGAGATGAATCCTGGATTATTGACGGGTATTTATGGATTTGTTCCAGCTGATTGGAACGATCCATGGATAAAGGCTTATCCAAGTGAATATCCTACAGTAGTTTTTGGCGGAAGTCAATTATTATATGATAAAACAAAAATTGCGATTATAGGATTCTATGATAATATTGAGATTGACGGATATGAATTTACAACTGAAGATCAAGGCTTGTTCGAAAACCCGATGGATGGTAAATTAGAAACAATTCTTGCCTCTTATGATTCTGAGGGTACTTTAGTCCAAGAACCAATATCTCTGCCATTAGATGCACGTTTATATGAAATACATGAGGTTGGGGAAAACCACTATTTATTTTATATGCAAGAGAGGAAATATGACGTGTCCACATTATATGGAACACAAATAGGTACATATTTGAGCTCTAATTTTATATTATTTGAGATAGAGGGAAACCTATTTGATATAGTTAATAATTTGGATGACTTGATAAGTCCTTACATGAATGAATTGAATGTATACCCCAATCCTGCATCTGCGACCGAAGAAATCACGGTCGAGTATGATGGAATAATTCCTGAAATATCCTCTATTAGATTATTCACATTGTCAGGGGAGTTTATTTCTTTAATGGACTATCAGCTTAATGATAATAATATTAAGCTCCAGTTACCATCAATACCTTCTGGAATTTATTTATTACATGTTCTTGAAGGAAAAAAATCATCACACACAAAATTGTATATCAAATAAAGCTCTTAGCCTTTACAATTCACTTTCCACAACATTTCATACCTTCGCACTACCTAACACAAAATGAACAAGTATGAATGATAACACGGCAGCTTGGATCGATAAAAAACGATCTGCTACAGCTCTCAATTTCTATATCGGAGAGTTGATGTACAAAAAAGGAATCGAACTTATCCTTTTCAGGAATTCTCTTAATGAAGTAAATATATCAGAGCTATTAAGCTTGCATGCTTATGCTAGAGAATTTGTTGGCGAACCTATCACGGTAGAAGTGTCAGCCGAAATAGCGAAAGCGATGCTAGACATGAATCTAGAACTATCGAAAGTTGATATAGGTAAACTGACCAGTGAGTGGCTCAAAAGTGGAGATAAATATCCAAATATGGCAGCTTTTCTAGATGAAGAATTGTCTTCTTTGAAAGCGGGCACTGATATGGATTGGGAAAAGCCTGTAGATGTAGTCCTCTATGGTTTTGGGCGGATAGGCCGTTTGTGCGCTCGAGCTATCATTGATATGACAGGCATAGGGGCACAACTCAGATTGAAAGCTATCGTCACTAGAAACAATGATGTAGACCAAATCATCAAAAGAGCAGATCTATTAAGAATGGATTCCGTACATGGTCCCTTCAAAGGTGTGATCGAGATCGATAAAGAAAATAGAAAGATGATCATCAACGGCGAAGAAATTCAGATGATCGCTGCCCGAAATCCTGATCAAATCGATTATACAGAATATGGAATAAATAATGCACTCGTAATTGACAATACTGGGGTGTGGAGAGATAAAGAAGCGCTTTCATTGCATACCAAATCAAAAGGTATCAGCAAGGTCTTACTTACGGCACCTGGAAAAGGAGTGCCGAACATAGTATACGGTGTTAATAATTTAGAATACAAAACGGATGATTGTGATGTATGGTCAGCAGCATCATGTACAACAAATGCCATAGTACCAATACTGAAAGTAATTGACGATCAATTTGGAGTAGTCAGTGGACATGTCGAAACAATACATGCATATACGAATGATCAGAACCTACTGGATAATATGCACAAAAAGCACAGAAGAGGTAGATCTGCAGCTGTCAATATGGTGATCACAGAGACGGGAGCAGCAAAAGCTGTAGCTAAAGTGCTTCCTCATCTAGATGGCAAACTAACTGGTAGTGCAGTAAGAGTACCAACACCAAATGGTTCACTTGCAATTATGAATCTTGCATTAACTAAAGGTACTGATGTAGATTCGATAAATATGATTATGAAAAGTTCGGCTTTAGAAGGGCCACTTCGCAATCAAATCAAGTTTTCTTTCGAAAAAGAGCTAGTATCTAGCGATATTATCGGCAACACATGCTGCAGCGTATTCGACAGCCCATCAACTAAAATATCAGCCGATGGTAAAAATATTGTGTTATACGTCTGGTATGACAATGAATACGGATATACGCAACAAGTAATCAGACTGGCTAAGTATGTAATGAATGCTCAACGGAAAATTTATGATTAAAGCGCGGCTTGCGCAGCAAACGCGCGACGGAGTAAATTTTTGTAGCGGACATTTCAGAGAAATTCCGCGGAAAAATTAGCGACAACGTAATTAAAGTTTCAGACTTGCGAACAAAAGATATGCTTGCGCAGCAAACGCGCGACGGAGTAAATTTTTGTAGCGGACATTTCAGAGAAATTCCGCGGAAAAATTAGCGACAACGCAATTAAAGTTCCAGACTTGCGAACAAAAGATATGCTTGCGCAGCAAACGCGCGACGGAGTAAATTTTTGTAGCGGACATTTCAGAGAAATTCCGCGG
>JBLHWH010000239.1:0-8913 GCA_047628935.1 Halioglobus sp.
CAATATTGAGTAATTCTTTGCATAAAATCCTGATTGCATTTTTATTTATTGTTCCTATTTTATTAAATGGTCAACAATATCAAGTGACTAATTATGGACCGTCAGAAGGTCTTCCTGACGGACCTAAGAAACAAGTTGTTCAAGACAGCTCAGGTTATTTATGGATAAATTCCCTATCGGCAATTAACCGATTCGATGGCAATGAGTTCAAGATATACTCTGGAGACCCGAATGATACTACAACTTTCACCAATCCAGAAATGCACGCATCTTACGTTACTGAAAACGGAGGCTTATTTGTCTCAGGTAAGGAAGGTTTATTCAAATATGATAAAAAGATAGACAAATTTATATCCTGTATGGATGGCTGTTCTCATTTTCTAACAGAGAGTTCTAACGAATTTACTGATATCATTCAAGTCGGAACATCACTATACATAACATCATATATAGGACTGCACGAGTATGATTTAGAATCGTATACATGGAGATATTATGATTTGACACCAGGATTAGAACACAAACACAATCACCATTCACCAAAGGCGTCTAGGTCAATAATACGAGATAAAACAAATCCGAATACCCTAGTTATTGGAGGCAAAATGCGGATTACAAAATTTGACACTAAGAAAAAACAACTCATCCATTCATATTTGCTAAAAAAATATAGGGAGTACTTGTATCAAATTCATAATATCACTCAATTGAATGAATTTGAATATCTACTGTCTACATGGGGAGTCGGCACTTTAAAATTTGACACTAGAAATGAAGAATTAGACCAACTATACATAAGCAACGAACTGATTCTGGATGTCGGACCATATATGATCAATACTGATCTAGAATTCTTAAATGACTCGACTCTAATTATTACGAACCATAGTGGTTACCTCGTATCTTATGATCTAAACAAGAAGTCTTTTCGTGAATTCCAAGTAGATGGTCTAGGGATGAAATACACTGGTGTATTCAAAGATAAGGATGGTAATTTTTGGTTATCAAACAATGATGGCCTGACCAAGTTATCTGTCAAGCCATTTGAAGAAATTTTGATTCCCCAACTTAATTCTCGATCTATCTTTTGGGCTATTCCTGATAATAAAGGCAATAATATATCCTACTTCATTGGAGGTAAGAATGCGTACAAAAACACAATCTCAGAAATTACTAAAGGTATTATTACTGCATTTGACGGTCCAAAATGGAAAATTACGTATGACAAGTTTACAAATCAATATCTCTATCCTAAGTCAGATAAAATCTTGATTAAATATAATGCATCCACAAAGAAAACAGAAGAAATAGAACTAGAAAAAAGAACGGAATATTATGATTTCTTATGTAAAGAGAATGAATACATAGTTTCGTATAGTGACCAAATAGTAATCTATGATAAAAATGGAAATAAAAAAGTATCCTATCCTATTCCATCAAAAGAAATAAAAAAATTCCCTTATCCTGGGCATGACCTCAGTACTGGCAAGGACTCTATGATCTACCTTTACGGAGCACAATACATATTCATAATAGATCGAAAATCTGGAAATTCAGAATTCATCGAAATTAATGGCATTTCAAATATTACTGGACTACATGAAGTGAATGGCGTGCTATGGTTGGCAAATACATATGATGGAATATCAAAATTTACATACGAAAAAACAGATGGTAAATATATTTCTAAATCTGTTTTAGAAAAGGATAAACACTTTACAGCTGAACAATCAACAATCGATGAGAATGGCATTATTTGGATGTCTGTATATTCTGGAATTAAAGGATTCGACACAAAGAGTGAGAAAATAATATATAGCTTAGACGGAAAATATAACTTTTCCAAAATGGATGAACCCATCTATATCACGACTGATTTCCTATTTACTTCTACAGAAAATTCATTTATCAAGATTGATAAAAATCAGAAAAAATATGAATTACTCGATATCCAATTAACATCCATAGATGTTGCGAATAAATCAAAAATGATCGATTCATCACTTCGTCTATCATCAAAAGAAAGTACCATAAATTTCACTTGGAATACCATTTACTTTGGTCCCTATAATCAATTATCATTCTATACGAAATTAGAAGGATGGGATAATAATTGGGTTTATCAAGGTAACGACCAGTCTGTATTCTATCCACATTTACCCTATGGCGACTATGAGTTCAAGGTCAGAGTCGAAGGCCCAAAAATTTCAGAAATTAAGACATTAAGTACATTTATTATTAAGACTCCTTGGTGGAAGACCAAATTATTTTTTGCCTTTCTTTTAGGAGTTCTAATCTTATCCCTCTATTGTCTATATAAATGGAGAGTCCGGTCAGCCCTATCAAAATCCAAAACGGAGAAAAAAATAGCCGAACTTGAGTTAAAAGCACTAAGAGCACAACTAAACCCTCACTTCATATTTAATAGTCTCAATTCCATCAAAAGGCTAATTCAGAAAAATGAAAACCCACAAGCTATAGAGTATTTATTACTCTTTTCATCAATGATTCGAAATGTTCTTGATCTGAGCGACAAACAAGAAGTACCTCTATCCGAAGAAATAGAATTTTCTGAGCAGTATCTCAAAATGGAAAAACTCAGATTTATGGATCGATTTGATTATTCAATAGAGATTGAGGATAGAATAGAACTAGATCTTATATCATTACCTCCTATGATCCTGCAGCCGCATTTAGAAAATAGTCTATGGCATGGAATCATGCCACTTATTGATAAGAAAGGATATCTAAAATTATCCGTTTATCGAAAAGAAAATGATATTATTATATCTATAAAGGATAATGGCATTGGAAGAATTGCTTCAGCGAAAATCAATGATGAAAACAAAGAATATAAACACAATGCCAAAGGCAGCTCTATGTCTATCGATAGAATCAAACTTAATGCTCTAATCAGGCAACATGATATAGAAGTGACGATCCTTGACAAAGTGGAAAATGAAATACCCCAAGGAACAGAAATTAAAATCCAAATATCAAAACCTAGTTTATGAAGACGATATTGATCGACGACGAAATGATGGCATTAGAATCACTAATCTATGATCTAAATACGCATTGTCCATCTGTGGAAATAATAAAATCAGTTACCACACCAGAAGATGCCATCAAATACATTAATGAGCTAAAACCAGATCTCGTAATGTCTGATATACAGATGCCAAGAATGAATGCTTTCACTATGCTTGAAAAGCTAGATTACAAAGATTTCGATTTGATTCTTGTCACTGCATTTAATAAGTATGCAGTTCGCGCCTTCGAATTTAGTGCAGTGGACTATCTTGTAAAACCCGTAGATCCGAAAAAGCTAATCACCGCTATCCAAAAAGCAAAAGACAAAAAAGCATCTCATGATATAGAGGAGAAGCTTGCATTAATTATGCACAACCTCAAATTTGGTAACAATGAAAACTATACGCTTGCTATCCCCACTTTGGATGGAGCAGAATTCATTGAAGTCAAAGACCTAGTCTATCTCAGTGCTGATTCGAATTATTGTCACCTCTTTTTTGCAGATGGTGAAAAGCTTATGGTATCAAAACCATTAAAACACTTTGCCAATATTTTGGTCGATCATCAGTTTTTAAGAATACATCAATCTCATATGATCAATACATCTTTCATCAAAAGTTATCGCAAAGGTCTGGCCGGGTCAATCATTCTAAAAGATGGTACATCACTGCCAATTTCAAGATCATGTAAGTCTGCCGTCAATCAATTTTTAGCAGGCAGGTAGAGAAATAACGGATTACTAACCTATCATGACCGAATAATCATCACACTTGATACTGACGTTTTTTACAACCAATTTTGAGTAAAATTAAAATGATTGTCTATGAGAAAGTTAATATTAATAACAGGCCTAATACTATCACAACTAATATGCTTCTGCCAAACACCGGGAGTCAATCTTCTTTCAGACAGAGTAGGGATAAATATTGCTAATCCAAATCGCCAATTTGAGATTCTAGGTTTAGATAATACACTAGATCATGTCTTTTATAGTAGTACAAATTTTACTGGATTTGAAGACATAAGAGCGATAGAGGGTTGGTCTCGACCAGAAATAGGATATGGCATTGGAGGCTATTTTACCGGCGGCTACAAAGGGCTATATTCGCTAGGAAGTGGCTCCAGTTACGGGGGAACAGTTTATGGTGTGCATGCGCATGCTTCTGGATCATCAGGCACGAGAATAGGGATCAAGGCATCAGCATCTGGAGGAACCACAAATCTTGCCGCAGAATTGGGTCCTGGGGATGTTCGTATTTTAGATGATCTCAGCGTAGGCACAACGGCAAATACAGCCAGAGTGCTCATCAACAATGAAAACACCTTATATGGAGGAAATGCTATAGCAACAAGAATCCAAGCATCACATAATGGGACACAAGGATCATATGGCGCCTTAATTACATCCGAAGGCAGTGGTTCCGGCAATGTTTTTGGCATCCACAATACCGCTTCTAGTACAAATCCTAATTCCACAGTTTTTGGTATCTATTCTTATACTCCAGTTTCTGACGGCTGGGCTATGTACTCCGCTGGTAATACATATGTCAGTTCTGATCTTCATATCGGAACTCAAGCTGACCCATACGATGGTGAATATAGACTTATCCTCGATGGCAAGATGATCGCAGAAGAAGTACGAGTGCAGAATTCACTTGACTGGCCAGATTATGTATTTCGCGAGGATTACAAACTCTTGTCGCTTCCTCAGTTAGAAGCATATATCCAGAAACATAATCACCTACCCAATATTCCATCGGCATCAGAAGTAGAAAAAGAAGGTATTCTGTTAGGAGAAATGCAAATAAAACTCATGGAAAAGGTGGAAGAGCTTACACTCCATCTTATCGCCCAGCAAAAAGAGATAGAAATATTAAAGAACCAACTAAATCTATTGAGCGATGAGAAGTAGAATATATATCATTGCAATATTCCTACTAGGAGCATTCTTTGGAAATAGTCAAAAATGGACTATAGAATTAGAAAAACACATAGATAAGTCAGTTTCGGAAATTGGTGTAGAAATGGAAAAGTACTTTGAAGGTATCGGTAGAACAAAAGCAAATAAATATCACAAATTTCTCAGATGGTATGATTATGCATCCAATCATCAAAATGAAGAAGGCTATCAATTTAATCATTCAATAAAAAATAGAAGTTTACTAAAAACAATGAATGCTCAAATAAAAAAATACGCTACATCACCCGATACAGATTCAAGATATTATCATGGAGGATGGAGTTCTATTAATCCAGACAATTTTCTGATTGGAGGAGGTGTTTTGACTCCATCCAGTGGTCGTATCAATTGTATTGCAAAACCATCATCTTCATCATCTATTATATATGCAGGAACTGCAACAGGTGGTGTTTGGAAATCTAATAATAACGGAGTATCATGGAATCCCCTTTGGGATGGCATGGTACAAACTGGAGTATCATCGATCGTTATTGATTACAATAATCCAAATCATATTTTAGCATTGACTGGTGATGGAGATTCTGGATTCCTATATACTGTAGGAGTCTATCATTCTTATGATGCAGGGGATACTTGGACGCTGGCTATTCCGCTCGATGCAATCCAATATGGCCTTGGAGTAAAGCTTATGCAGAGTAAACTAAATCAATATGAATATTTCATTTGCATGAGAAGTTATAGTGGACAAAAATTGATCCGGTATAATATCAATACCGGCTTATCAACAGATGAAGCATCCTACAGCAGTGTGTTCGATATCGAATATCAAACGAACGATAATAATATTCTTTGGGTATCTGGAACAGCGGGATTATTCAAAAAAGAAGGAAATAATCCATGGGCGGAAGTTAATCATGCAAATCTTCCAACAAGCTCATTCACAAGAGCTGCTGTTGCAATGGCACCTAGCAATGAAAATGTTCTTTATTACGCCGTTGCTAAAAAGACTAATATAGAAGCAGAAACCTTCTATGGTTTGTATAAATCTTCTGACAAAGGGCAAAATTGGTCAATATTGTATGATACAACCAACATTGATATTATGACCTATCAATGTGGTTACAACTTCACATTAGATGTAGATCCTGACGATGAAAATCAATTGTATTTTGGTACTGGATATTTCCACAAACTAACGCTGGGAGGCCCTGAAGTCGTTGTCGATACGTTAAATGAAAACATACATTCAGATATTCATAATTCATTTCATATTGGAGATAAACATTATGTATGCACGGATGGCGGTATTTCAGTAAAAAATCCTGGTAACTCTTCATACGTTGGACTCAGTAGTGGACTTATATGTACACAGTTTTACGATCTAGATGTGTACAACACTACAATAATAGGTGGTACACAGGATAATGGAACTAAGATCTGGGATCTTGGAGATCCGACTGGGTTCAGAGTTGTAGGTTTAGATGGATTGGACTGTATGATCGATCCGACATCCCCAAACATAATGTATACTTCTACTCAATCTAATAAACAGAGATCTACTGATGGGATGAACAGTTATACCAATATCTTATCTGCCAATTGGCATGACCCTATGTCATTTGCTGTTGATGATCCTAATAAGGTGATTATTCATGCACTTGATAAGCTAAGAGTAAGTTATGACAAAGGTGTAACTTTTCCGACTGCATTAAATCCATTTGGCAAAAAAGGTGTAGTTTCAATGAGTCAATGCCTATCTGATCCTAACACCATGTATTTAGTCAAACAAGATAGTCTTGCTAAGACCGAAAATTTTAATGCAACCCCATCAGCAGTTACTTGGACTAAAAGTAAAATAGCGGGAGGAGGCGTAAGAGGAATACTTGTACATCCTGATAGTAGTGATGTAATATTATATGTTAAAAGTGGATATTTAAATGCACAAATCTATAAAAGTACAAATGGAGGAGACTCCATAGTTCCATATAGTCAAGGGATCTCCAATCTGCCTGTCTATTGTATTTACTTTGATCATGTGAATGGTAATGGATATTATATTGGGACAGAGTTAGGTGTTTTTTACCGTAACTCAACTATGGACGAGTGGATTCCATTCTCAACTTACCTACCAAGGGTACCTGTTTATGATTTCAAAGTGAATAATAATTATATCTATGCGGCCACTTATGGAAGAGGGATTTGGAGGAGCCCCGGATATAAAACCTGCGATTCTAACCTCACACTCACCCAATCAAATGATCCGACGGAAGGAACTAACTCTGGTCAACAAATCCATAAGGCATCTAACATCATTGTCTCTGACCGGATTATAAGAGGAAAAAGCGGAACTGACGTACTATATCAGGCGGGCAATTATATTGATTTGACAGATGGCTTTCATGCTAAGAATTACAACCTCTTTACCGCAAAAGCGGCTGGATGCATAGAATAAAACTCACAATCGTAGTATGAGTTCCACAGTGACAATATATGATATTCTTATTCAAAACACTGGAGCAACTGAAGCAAAAACAGGAAGAAAAATCACAGCATCTGAACGGCTACCAACCATACCATCACCTGAATAAACCAATACTTAAAAATAAATCAAAAAGGTAAAAATGAAAAAGAGAAGAATTTTAGCAAAAGGTATCATGTTAGGACTATTAATCACACTAACCATCCAAACCGTCTACTCTCAACAAGTAGAGATCCAAGGAGAGCTCAAAGTCACAGAAATGACTTCCGATGATACAGAAGAAAATCTTGTCACCCGAAATACAGATGGCACTCTTGGAACAAGATCAGTTGCTTCTTTGCCTCCCCCTCCTCCTCCTATTGATACCACTAGGAATCTAGCCTCCGATTTTGAGCTTGCAAAACATCTCTGCGACTGCCCAAACCTGCCTCCATTTATGATCAAAAAATTGTTGGAGAGTGGATATACACAAGAAGAACTTATGGCAAGTGGTATACCTGTGCAAAGCGTATTAGATGCACAAAGAGGCGGTCTATTATTAGATACTAGAGACAATCAGACTTACAAAACCGTCACTATCGGAACTCAGACATGGATGGCGGAGAATCTCAATTTTGGAACTATGATAAATAGCACCACAAGCACAGATAATCAGACGGATAATGATATCATAGAGAAATACTGTTATAGTAACGATGGTGCCAACTGTACCACTTACGGTGGTCTCTATCAATGGGATGAGATGATGCAATATGTAACTACGGAAGGCACACAAGGTGTATGCCCAACAGGCTGGCACCTGCCCACGGATACCGAATGGAAGACATTAGAAATGGAATTGGGTATGACACAATCTCAAGCCGATGGTACAGGTAATAGAGGTACGGACCAAAGCAGTCAATTGGCTGGTAACGAACCACTATGGACAAATGGAAATCTAGATCAAAACGGGGCATTCGGAAGTAGCGGTTTTACAGCTCTCCCTGGGGGCTACCGCAGTACCTCAGGCTCGTTCTTCACTCAGTCCAACTACGCCTACTTCTGGTCGTCCAGTGAGTCTGGCGGCACTGCTTGGTACCGAACCCTGGGCTACAACAATCCTAAGGTCTACCGCTTCGACTACAGTAAGTTGTACGGCTTCTCAGTCCGTTGTGTACAGGATTGACCATTTGGTTATTTGACTATTTCCGATGGCTGTCCTGCAAGGCAGCTATCGGTGTGAGCTACGTATAAAACTGCGAAGCAGGCGATTTTTATTTAAAAATAAAGGCTATGAAACAAAGATGAAAATACTAGAAATAGTATCATTAGAACAGTCTTATGAAGGCATTATCCTTCATAAAGAGGGTGTATTTTGGCGAGCGTATGAGTTGTCGGCATATATATTTGTGACATCCATAAAAGCATATAATGCGAAAAGTAAATTTTACAAGAACATTAAGCAAGATGTAGTTTATGTGGGTTTCCCTATATCATATAT
>JBLHWH010000240.1:0-8884 GCA_047628935.1 Halioglobus sp.
GGACATCAACATGAAAGCAATAAGTAGAATTTTCTTCATACTATGTTAATTTTTGGTTTAAATATTTAACAATGTTTTAATTTAGCCTTAAAATTATAACAATCTGAAGTATTTCAAAGGACAATCATACAAATTTATTATGCATGCATACCTTTTTTATAACTCAAATCTGAAAAAATTTCAATTTTATTAGTCTATAGGAAATATAGCTTACGAATTTTTTCTAAAACGGGTTTGTTAATAAAAATATCGTAAATATTGAATAATAAAAAAAAAGTAAATATTTCACTAGTTGGCAATCTTACCGACCTTAAATTCAATTCGGTGATTTTTTGCTTGATCTCCTGCAGTATCATTTGAAATGATGAGGTTGAAGCGCCATAGCCTTTAAAGGAAAGTATACTCTTGGCACCTTATCTACCAATCAAATAATTATAAACTGTTTCTATCCCATTTTCGATAACTCAAGGTTGTAACCTTTTTCTCATTTGCTATCAGAATAGTCCTGAATCTCTATGGTTATATTTCGGTTAGCCTTTAAAAAATCAAATTTCAATTGTACTTTTTTAGATAGTACTCATATAACTCATATTTCGCCTTTTATCCGTATATCAGAATTATGTATCAACATTAATTAACTAGGAACAGCCATCCAAAGGCTTTATAGTTCCCGATTCTTTTAAAGGCTGCTCTGTTACTAGCACC
Organism: Halioglobus sp.; assembly: GCA_047628935.1. Classification (GTDB taxonomy): domain Bacteria; phylum Bacteroidota; class Bacteroidia; order Chitinophagales; family Saprospiraceae; genus CAJXUU01. The sequence continues at coordinate 706 of JBLHWH010000240.1, forward strand.
AAAGCACTAGGATAGATACGCCTTATTTTGGCAAAATCAGCTAATCCCCACTTTCCAAAGTTATACTTAATCATTGTTTGCCCCTGATATGCTCCGGCTACACTCAGATCCTTAATAGGCCACCACAAACTTTCAGAGTTTCTGTCCCAGAGTATAAAACTCTCTTTGCCATCAAAATTATCTGCATCCCTATAAGTATAGCCACTTACAGCAAAAGTTAAGGTTTCCCCACAATAATTTCTCTTATAAACTGTGGCTAATTCAGCCAAAAAACAGTACACAATTGCAATAGGCTCACCATCTATTACTTCATTTACTGTCTCATACCTAGTCATTACGGTCAAAGGAAATACTTTCACAGTATTTTCGAAATTAACAATAACAGCTTGAGCATCGTCGGGATAATGAGTATCCGTTTTACTCAATAATTCATAATCCGGACTATGTGGAGAATGAAATGCCTCCCTACCTAATCCTTTTTTTAAGTTGCACACATTTAAACTCCAATTTGTTATATTAAAATGTGTTGTAGAGTCTTCACCTGCCCATAAAAACTGATTATTATCCTGTTCATAGTATAGCCCTCGACTCACCACTCTACTTTCACAAGAACCGGGTTCGAAAGACTCTGAGGAACTCACAAATATTTCATCTGTACCCTCGCAAGAAATAATCCACAAACTAGATATTAATATAATAAGCTTACTCTTCATAGAAAATGAACGGTTTATAAAAATTGAAACATTAATCATAAGCTTAAGAAGTTTATATATTGAAATATATTCCTGCAGTATAACTAGGCTGATTATAAATAAGTTTCCCAGAAATCGCTTTGGCATAATTTATTGAAATTCCCCATTTCTTCCGCACATTATAAGCTATTTCCAGTGATACAATCAAATATTCAGTATCGTTGGCAAGTAATCCCTGAAAAAATAAATTATCTGATATAGTTTCATTCTCTAATGAACCAACGACAATAGTTTTGGTCATAAGTACAATTTTGCCAAGCTCTACACCAACTTCCAATCCATACCTCAATTCATCTGAAAATCCTTCTGTCCTGTTGTTCAACCCAAAATATCCTGTCAAATACAGGTGTTTTGATGCGACCTTAAAAGAAGTCCCAAAATCCGCCCTCAACATCTGATTAAATTCGCCATCACCAGTCTGCAGTGATTGGTCAGAACCTTTTCCTATTCCTCCAAAGGGCAACCCCAAGGTCAAAGAAGTACTCAGAACAATGGAGCCGTTTTGAATCAAACCATATTTCAATCTCAAATCAGAATCACCTATCGACGAGTATGACTCTCCTTTTAAAATAATCTTACCTGTAGCTGAGTTTTTTTGCTGAAATAAAGTGGTCTTCACAAAGAAAGGGAAATAGATTATTCCTGTGAACTTATGACTAATACCATATTCCGCATAAATAGCAGTATTTCCTATGCTTCTTGTTCTGTCATTTATTACTCGTCCTGCTATGGAGTAGTACTGGTCGTAGTTCACCCACTGCTGACTTACCTTCAAATACAACTCTCCTCTTTTGTTTACCCAACCTCCTCCAGAAAATCCTTCATGAATTAAAATAAAAAAGGCAATAGTAAAAAAAACAATTTTCATCTATTATTTTGTGTTAACCATTCTAGCAACATCAAAAACAAACATATAATTCAATTATAAAAAAAACCACCCTGGAAATCAGGGTGGTTTTTTTATGTTCTTGCTTCTACGCTCTAATCACATATAAAAATATTCCATCCTCTAGTTTTTATCCCAGAAAACTTTTGTACTTATTAAGTCGCCACCAATAGCGCTTGCAGCAGCATCTCGATTACTACCATTCAAGGTAGCTTCTCTTAATGGATATGTCATACGAACAGGAATATCAGCCATAGTCATTCCTGGAGGAGGTGTAAAACCTGGGAAATCCAATCTTCTCCATGTAGACCATGCTTCAAGACCTTGGTTGTAAAGAGCTAACCAAAGCTGCTTACCAATTTTTTCCTTCCAATCTCCTGTTGCTGTAGCATAAGCTACTGAAGGCTGTGCCATATAAGTAGCCAAATCTAGAGTAACCGTTGTTGCAGCACCTGAATAGGAATTGTAAACACCTTCCCATTGCTCAAATGATGCCGTGATACCTGCATTATAGTGAGTATCAACAGTTCCAGTAACACTGTAACCACCTCTCTCAACCATTTCAGCCATCAAAAAATGAGATTCGGCCGCATTAAATAGCACACCTGGGGTTTCAGGTTGATGAAAAACTTCACCTACCTGGCTAAATCCAGGATACGAGTTGGACGTACCATAAATACCACCATCAAATGAACCCCCTAGATTATCTCTAAAGTAAACCATTAATCTTGGATCATTGACAGAATTCATTGCATCCACCAAAGTATTAGCACTTACAAAATCCTGTCTACCACTCAACACCAAGTCTTCATGCATTGGGCTAGAGTTAGGTGAAGTACTTTGATATACCATTGAGAAGTTGTCTGCATTACTAGTAATGACTCCTGCAGCCATAGCCGAATTGGCCCATGAAACTGATGTAGATGAATTGGCATCTGCTAATTTCATAGCCATTCTTAGCTTAATAGAATTCGCGAATTTGGCCCATCCAGATGCAGATCCACCGTATACCAAATCAGAAGATCCAAAGCTTCCTTCAGCTGAATTTGATGTCAATGTACTGCTCGCCGTAGAAAGAATTGCCTCTATACTATTATAAATAGAAGCAGCATCATCATAAGCTGGAGTCAAGCTGTTATCCGGATCCAAAGCTTCCGAATAAGGAATATCACCAAAGATATCCACCATAGTGACATACGTATAGCTAATCAAAACATCTAAGATAGCCATTCTATTCTGCAAGTTTCCATCTGTGTTTCCTGACTGGCCACTAGCTAGTTCTTCCTCTATCAAAACTTTAGATTGTTGCAAATCTATCAATACATCTCTGTATTGGTTAGACCAGATTCCCAATGGGATTTCGCGTTGACCCATTGCATACTGGCTTTCCTCAGGATAAGTTGTTTGAGCCCATTGTTGCGAATATAATCTGAACGGATTATCGTTCACGCTCATACTTACAATGTTATCAACAGCTTCTCTAATTCCACGAGTAAACAATGACTCGGCTGAAACATTAGCCGGATTCTTTTTATCTGTATTCAATTCAGCTAATCTGTCGTCGCATCCTACCAATATTATGGTAAGAGCAATTGTATAAATCAAATTTTTCATGTTTTTCAATTTTTTTATTAAAATTTGAATTTAATCTCACCACCAATTGTTCTAACTGTTGGATAAGAACCAGAAAGATAACCAGCAGAAAACTGTCCTCCCAAACCGGATTCAGGATCTGCATAAGGAACATTTTTACTTATGATCCAAAGGTTTCTTCCTACAAAAGAAATATCAATTCCTTGTGACCAAGAACCTACCAAACTCTCAGGCAAACTGTAAGTAATTCTCATTTCCCTCAATTTCACATAAGACGCATCGTAAGTTGTCATTATGCCTGGATTTCTTGAAGTATTTCCCCAATAGAATGCTCCAGCAAAATAATCAGCAGTTCTTCTCACTGTATTTTCTGTTCCATCAGCCTGAACACCTTCATTAAGAACTCCGCCTCCATCAGCGATAGGATCCCTAACCGGTATTCCAAGTTCGTTCAATGCACCTGTTTCTGCCAATACCCCAGTACCACGGCCATAGTGCATATCCAAAGAATATACATCTCCACCTTGTGATATATCAATTAAGAATCCAAATGTGAAATTCTTGTAGCTAAAAGAGTTATTGAATCCCATAGTATAGTCCGGATTAGGATTTCCTATTATCTGGTCTGCTTCTGCCACATAAGAGCCTGTACTATTGACGACTCTTCTTCCATCCAGATATTGATAACCTGAACCTCTCAAGACTCCAAGTGGTTGGCCTACGGTTGCATTTGAAGAAATACCTCCCTGGTAACTTTGGATAGTATAATTATCAGTCACTTCACCGTTTTCATTATTCAAATCAAGCACTTTATTGCGGTTTCTTGTATAGTTAAGAGTGAGATTATAATTAAAATCCGCAGTTTGCACAATATCTCCACTCAACACTAACTCAATCCCTTTGTTTTGAATGGTTCCAACATTGATAAATGTACTCGTGTAACCAGTAGATCTAGAAATTTCTACAGGCATCAATTGATTGCTAGTTTTCCTATTATAAAAAGCAAGATCAACATTCAATCTTTGATCAAGAAATGATCCTTCCAATCCAAATTCTGTTTCCTTTGTAACCTCAGGCTTCAATCTCGAATTGTTCTTGGTACTTGGTATAGTAGTCATAATTGTGCTACCAAAGTTGTCCACTCTTGTATAAGTATCATTAACCCTAAGTGCCCTGGTATCGTTACCTACTTCACCGTAGCTTGCTCTCAGTTTACCAAAATCCATCCAGCTTATGTCAGCCAATTCTGAAAAAACAAAACCAAGACCTACACCGTAATAGTTATACTTATTGTTTTCAACAGGAAGTGCTGAACTTATATCAGTTCTGAAATTACCGTCTAAATACAAGAAATCCCTGAATCCCAAGTTTACATTAGTAAAATATCCATAGATTTCTTTTTCCCATAATGTCTCAACGGGAAATGGGTTAGTACCCACAGAATTGCTCAAAGCATATAATCCCGGCACAGCAAGTCCACCACTGGTAGAACCAAACATTCTTTCATAGCTCTCTTTTTGCAAATTAAATCCCAATAAAGCATTCAAGTCAAAATCCTCATTCAATTTCTTACTCAGATTTAAAATGCCATTGTAATTCCATTCAGTATTCTCAATGTCTGTTCTGGCATACCCGGAAGATTCATCAGTTAAATTCACACCAAATTCCGATGCAATACTACCAACTGCTCTTCTTTCTTCTCTTGCTTCAGAATAGTTATCAATAGAAATTCTTCCATTGAATGTAAGCCAGTCAGTAAATTTATATTGAAATCCAATTTTTGTCATGTACCGATCCCTAGTGTCAGAATTAAAGTTTTGATATCTAGTCCAATAAGGGTTATCCCAATAAATTGGTGTAGCCGGAGTATTTTCTGAAGCACCATTCCATGTGTAGTTGAGACCAGTTCTGTCATAAACACTTTCAAGTTGCTTTACATCAACATTTACCTGCCACCACTGACGAAACTGAGACATTAAGTTATCTGAATATCCAGTAGAAAAACGACCAACTGCATCATGCTTGTTATATTGAAACATTATGTCAGCAGAAAGTTTATCATTCAACTTAGTGGAGCTGTTAAAGCTAATTGTATGCTTTTTCAGACTACTATTTGGAAGAATATCTTCCTGATCTACATTAGTATACCCTAATCTGAATGTGGTCGTTTCATTACCTCCAGAAAGTGAAACGCTATTTCTTTTGATAATTTGGGATTCAAAAAATGTAACTGGAGTGTTTTCAGCAGCATTATAAGGGTATGCTTTTCCGAAATTTGGCTCACCAGGAACAAATGAATCCCATTGATATGCATCATATACACCTAATTCCTCGCCATATGAGGCATCTTCTGTAGTAGGCACAACAAAATCATCAGTACCATTTCCATCAACGTCATATACTAGCAATGCAGCACGTGGCGTTTCCCCGCCATTATAGTACCTACCATATCCTGCTCCATACTTGTTTTGGTATTCAACGAAAGTGCTCTTATCGACTTTACCTACAGACAATCCCGTAGAAAATTCAACACCTATTCCTTTTCGGGATGTACCTTTTTTGGTAGTAATTAAAATTACACCGTTCTGACCTCTAGATCCATAAAGAGCCGTTGCATTAGCTCCTCTCAATATTGACATGGATTCAATATCGTCAGAGTTAATATCTGATGCTGGGTTACCATAGTCATAGCCACGGCGACCTACCGCTTGCTGAGCTGTATTTGCACTTCTGTTACTTACTGGTACCCCATCAATTACAAACAATGGATTGTTATTTGTAAATGAAGAATTACCTCTAATGCTAACGACCGCAGAACCACCCATTGTCTGAGTAGAACGCACATTTACACCCGCAGCTTTTCCCGATAGAGAGGTCATGAAATTGTCAGTTTTCACTCTATTCACATCACCACTGCTAAGAGTTTGCTGAGCATAACCCAAAGAAGCTTTATCTCTTGTAACACCCATGGCAGTCACAACTACTTCACCCAGTTGAGTAGCATCCTCTGTCATGATTACATCAATTACTTTTCTGCTACCAACCTCAATTTCTTGAGTAAGATGGCCAACATATGTAAATGAAAGTATTGAACCTTCTGGTACTTGTAAGTTATAATTACCTTCAATATCGGTAATTGCACCTTTCGCTGTTCCCTTTATTAAAATGGAAACACCTGGTAATTCTCCAACTTCCGCAGAGGAAATTTTACCAGTAATAGTTCTTTCTTGTGCCCAAGCTTCGTTAATAAGCGAAGACATCAACATGAAAGCAATAAGTAGAATCTTCTTCATATTGTGTCGATTTAAAATTTTAACATTATTTTAAGATATTCTTAAAATTTTAACAAAATTATGTATTTCGTACGACAATCAAACATATTTATTAGGCATGCATACCTTTTCAAAACTCAAACCTGAAATAATTTCGATATTATTAGTATACTAGAAATTCACCTTACGAAATTTTAGAAAAACAGGTTTGTTAATGAAAATATCGCAAATAATAAATAATAAAAAAAGAAGAAAATATTTCACTAGTTGGTAATCTTACCAACCTTAAATTCAATTCGGCGGTTTTTTGCCTGATTTTCTACTGTATCATTTGATGTAATGAAGTTAGAAGCTCCATAGCCTTTAAAGGAAAGCATACCCCTTGGAACCTTTCTACCAATCAAATAATTATAAACAGCTTCCGCCCTATTTTTCGATAAATCAAGGTTATAGCTTTTTTCTCCTTTGCTATCAGTGTACCCTTGAATTTCAATAGTTATATTTCTATTCGCCTTCAAAAATTCAAACACCGTTTCCAATTCAGAATAAGATTCTTTCTTTAGTTCGTAGCTATCAAACTCAAAGTAAAGGTTGTGAAGTATCATACTGGCTCCTTCCTTAATTGGCTGCAATTCAACTTCCAATTCACCCTTATCAAAATCTTCTATTTTATCTATCTTAATAGAGAAGTCCGCAAATAGGTACCCTTTCCTCTCAACATAAAGTCCGTATTCATTTCCCTCAGTCAATACTACTGTGTACTCGCCTGTAATCACATCGGATTTTAATTTCGAAATCAATTCAGAATTAGATTGATCATACAGTTTGATATCCGCATCAAGAAAATTACCGGTTTCCTTGTCTTTAACATGACCAGCAGTAAATACACTTCTTTTCTTGATTCTGAATTCCTCCGGCACATCGAAAGAATGTAACATGCTAGTCCATGAACCTTCATGACGCTCAATGGTATAATACCCTTTTAATCCATCGGATGTTATATATAAGGAGACCTGATCATGATGATCGTTTAACGGGTACCCCATATTTCTAGGTGCTGACCATTTTTTTTCTGACAGTTCGCTCATAAAAATATCATATCCACCCATTCCTGCATGACCCTTCGAGGAGAAGTAAAGTGATTCCCCATTGACATGAATAAATGGAGAAATTTCATCATATGGGGTATTAATAGTTGCCCCTAAATTCACTGGGGATACCCACAAATCTTTTTTGTCTTTGTAGGTCTTCCAAATGTCCTTTCCTCCTTTTCCTCCTGGTCTGTCAGAAACAAAGTATAATGTACGGCCATCGGCTGAAAGGGTAGGCTGTACATCCCAGCTAGAAGTATTGACTTCTACTCCCAAATTTTCAGGTACTGACCAATCATTGCCAGATTTATAGGTTACATATAAATCACAACTGCCAAAACCCTTTCTCCCTTGGCATGAGGTAAAGATCAACATACGTCCGTCTGCAGAAATTGTACAAGCCCCCTCATTCATAGGCGTATTGACATTATTTGAAATATGCGATGGCATTCCCCACTCTCCATTTTCATCCAATCTGGATATATATATGTTTTCATCTCTCGTACGGCCTGTGAAAAACAATGACTTTTGGTCTACAGTCAATACTGGAAAATATTGTTGTTTAAAATAGTTAGCCTTTCCTGA
>JBLHWH010000241.1:0-8857 GCA_047628935.1 Halioglobus sp.
ATTCCGTAGAATTTATAATGAGATTTTAAATTTCTGAACGCTATTGTCAATGCTTCTTCATTATTCATATTAAGTGCCGATTGCATATTGGTAGCAAACATGTATAGGAAATAGATCGGAATAGCTGCAATGGCTGCAAAGATTAAATAGAATATGGAAAAAAGAGCTGGCGGAAAAGGCATCCCAGCTTCAGCTAATTGAGATGTTGCAGCACCCATGAAAAAAGAAACGCCAATGGATGCTATAATCATAAATCCAACAAATACAAATCCAACTACAGAAATAAACTTTGCCCATTTGGCAGTTTCTTTGAGGTAAGATTTGATTTCTTGAGATAGTGAAATCTCAGAAGAATATAAATCGTCTACTGTATTGTTAATGTCCATTTTCTATGTATTTTTTAGTGATAGTAACTTGATGAATGGTTTTTAAAAAAGTAATCTAACAAAAATGAAAAACTAATATAAGACTTAATGTTGATTCTGATGGGATCAGCGATATCTAATATGAAGGTATGTTAAAGTTTGCAGGGCTGTTATTTCTCTTGAGTATGGTAGAGGGAGTACTTAGTTATAGTTACAGTACAATTATGTGATTCTGAGAATTCGGCGGCAAGAACAACTTTACCAATCAACTTAGGTAAGACTAGTATTGCTCTGTCTTTTCTTGCCAAGAAACCCAAACACACTCCCACAAACTCCACCAATAATATGTGCAAACTGAGATATTTGATCACTCCCCATGATCTGAATTACTTCTTTTCCTACAAATAGTAAGGCTACTAGTATAAAGGTTAACGGAATCTGGCCTCCTTCAGTATTGGTAAATGAGACTAATAATATCAGCATGAAGACTATCCCTGAAGCTCCTAAAAGTCCAGTGTCAAAGAAAGTGACATTAAGTAAGCCAGTTATTAGAGCAGTGATAAGAATCATGAATAAAGTGAATTTCGATCCATATTTCTCCTCCATGATAGGACCAAGTAATAGAATGAAAGTCATATTGCCTAGTAGATGATCAATACTTCCATGTCCGATTACATGAGAAAAAAGGCTAAATATAGATAGTGGATTCGTTAAATCAACAGAGTTACCGACAGCAAAAAATCCCATTAGGTTGCCAGCTAAAAACTTATCTAAGAAAAATACTGCTGTACAGATCAAAGCAAACGTTAGTATAACTGGAGAATTATATTTGATACTCATGACAATTATGATTGTGTGCAGGAAAGATAATCCAAATATCAATCAAGTCAATAAAAATAAGATGAAGTGTATCAATAATTAGAGATAAATAGAAATCTTATGATTTAACCAGCGACTTAGAATGTGATAATCTCCAATTTAATAGGTGGCTGCCTACGATCATAAGGCCTCCTATTATATTAAGTAGAAATAGCTCACCATGGGTCTCAATACCAATGAATAGAATAATAAACCCAGCAAGTGCTAAGAATAATGGTTGAGGATTCTTATGCGTCTTCAAATAATCTCTAACCAACGAATAACCCGCTATCAGTACTCCAACAGACATCATTGCAAAATCAAAAGTATGGCTGTGTGTAGAAGTAGAAGTAAGACCTAGAGAAAGTAATATCGGAAATACAGTGCAGTGCACAGCACAAAGAGAGGCTGTTATGGCTCCTGCAAAATCAAAATTGAATCCGAAAAATCTACTTATCATACTTCTTAAATGAAACGTTGTTGCAAATATACACTAAATGAAACGTAGTTGCAAGTAGAAGGTTCAGAAATTGGTGTAATAACACTCAAATTTTGAAATAACGGTATTCTGACAATGCGATTCATAAGACTTCATAACATTTTGTTTCCCACATTCCTCTTATCCCACTCTTCTATATTTATTCCTCGAATCAATAACCAAAAGGTGAAAGACAATTCTCCAATCGTTGCTACCACAAGAAGTACTATCACTAATATTGAAAATATTGCACTGTTGGTCAAAGTGATTTCTCCAATACTTTCCAATAAATAACCAAAGCTTCCTATACACATCAACAACCCCAGAACTTTAGGAAAGTAACCAGATTTGAAAACCAAATAACCCAGTGCCACTAAATGAAAGCCAAAAAATAGTCCCCAAATATAAATTCCATACTGATGCGCATCGAAAAATACCATGGCCAAAGATTGCAACTGATCTATTTTAAATGCACTCAAGTTGTCAGCACCATTTAGAAGATGAAAAGGGATTAAATAATTAAGCAAATTAAACCCCATTACAATACCCATTGCTAGCCTTGAAAACGCAGCGACCATAGCTATCGTTTTATTTACTGGTTTGAATAATCGATATAGAATTACAGTCAATACAATTTCTAACAACAGAACAACAATATCACCAAGTATGCTAAGTCGAAAAAGCCCAAGGTGATCCATCATGTTTTGTGCTGTTGAGGCGGCATCGCCGGCTTTTATGATAACAGAAGGAACATATCCTATGCTAAACCCACCGGAAATTGCAATAATTAGATAAAGCAGTCCTGCAAGCTTTGCATATTTCATGGCTTGTGTTTGATTTGTTGTAGCGGTCATTTTCTTTGATTTTTAGTTTGAGAATAAAGTCGGTTGGTAGGAGTAATTCCTTTCATAATATAAAGGTGAGGTGAGGAGGAAAGACAATCGTTCGGATTTGGAAATCAGAATTAATTACGGCTGTGTAATCGCGTTACCACTTCTTGAGCATTGGAATTATCTGGATCAAGAGATAGGGTTTCCTTATAAGCTTCCAATGCCTTTTTCTGGGGCCTATATTTTGATGATTATTAATCAGTTGGTTTTAAAAACCAAATTTTAGCATTTTCCTTAGAGGTGAAAAAATTATGCTTTTCAGGGTTGTCGATTGCATAAAAGTATTGCGGGAGATATATAAAAGCTATCTTTTTGAATTTCGTTAAACAAGGCTCTAAATCAGATAATTGATCTTTCAATTGTCTCTGGACTTTTATAGACAAGAAATCATGTCCCCCAGTATCAATAATTAAAAAATCATGCCGTTTTGCAGAGATTAATTCGGACCTAAGACGGATAACTTCGTCATATCCAATAGGATTTTCTAGGGTTATTTCTAATAGATTCATACTGTTATTTTTATTTGATTTTATTGTCAGGAAACCATTTTATTTAATGTTCCAATTGGAAAAAGTATTTGTTTCTTCAATTTGAAGTTGATATAAAATCAATATTTAGCCTCAATAGAACTGTTCGGCTTCATAGGTATGGCCTCAAGGCTAGTGCTATTTATATCCTTAAAAATAAACCATATACTAAGTGTGATTTCGAATAATCCACCGGGTATTATGCTAATGATTTCAACCATGTCATGGTGTTTACATATTTCCATAACTGATCCTGATATGAGCGTAATGTATCCGACTATACCCCAGACAGACATTGCCCGGGGAATAAGTTTTGATTTATATAAAGCGGAAACAAACATCAATCCTCCTATGGACCAGAGCGCCATTCCCATATGGTAGCTATAAAATTCAGCCTTCTTGAAAAGTGCTCCCATGATTTCAAAATTTGATGTCATGATAAAACCGGATTTTGCATATGCTTCACTCAATGGTAAAAGCAATAGTAAAAATAATGCCCCGACCACAAGTATTACGGTTGCTGCAATTGCAAAACTTAGATATCCATAAGCTAAGTATTGGGAATGGGGTTTTAGTATTGGGAACATTAATAGAGGTAGAGAAATATTTGTACAAGTGTGGACTAAAGCCATGAGCATAACCCCAATTATAATCTGATCTTGATTAGTATAAATGTTAGAAAGAAAATCTGGGGCATTTATAACAGATGCTATTAGGCTACTTCCTATTCCATAGGATAAAAATGTTAAAATGAAAACGGCACCAAATATTCTTGTGATCTTTCTATTATTATTATTACTATTCATTTTATTCTTTTAAGTTTTCTTTGCTACAATAAAACAATCCGGTATCCGAGATAAGCTCTCTATATCCACTATTGTGAAATTTCCATTAGCGATTAGATTCTCTAGTTCTGAGAATTTAAAGAAATTCATCTTCGGAATGATGTCTATTTTTGTCAGGAAGAACATCATCGTGCTTAAAAATGTCTTTCGCTCCCCCAAGCATACTGTTGCGGAAATAAATAATCCTCCAGGTTTTAATAAGTCATTTATTCGTGACATGACTTTGGCTGTATCTTCTATGAAATGCAGAATATTAAAAGTAAAAACACATTAAATGATTCTTTTTTATATCGTTCATCAAGCAGGTTTGATTGCTCGAAATCTAAATTCTCAGTGCTGCGCTGTGCTGCTTTTCCTTTTGCAACTTCAATCTTTCCAGATGATATATCTATGGCATGAATCGTTTTTGCACTTTCGGCAATTTCAATGGTTATTGTGCCAGGGCCACATCCGTAATCCAAAACAACATCATTCCTACTGAGCAGTTTTTTAGTGGCTTCAATAGTCTTGAAGGACATCGATACTGGGTTGGTTTTCTTTTCTGACCTATCAAATAGATTTGACATTGTCCAAATTTTTTCTGAGTAATTCATAATATTACTTTTGATGATTTAGGAGAGCACTAATTTATAAGCCCTATCATTTGCTAATTAAAATTATTGAGATTCAATCTAAAAATGGACCCTATACATCAGATTAGGAAAAAATCCAAATTGTGTAAGGTTACCGATTGAGTTGGGTTCGCTCTCGTCGTAGTATTCAGAGACATTACCTTTTGTATTGGTAACATTATCTAGATTAACGAAAATCTCATGCGTCGTTTTCGGTCTATTAAATTTATAACTTGCTGATATCGTTATTTGGTAGACATCTTCTAACTTATTGTCATAAGCTTTTTCGAAATCCCAATAGTTATTGTTGCCTGGGTCAACCGCTAAATCTCCCTGTCCGTCTCTTAGTAATGGAACGACCCTTTTCCCACCACCATAGAATATCTTACCGTTTAGGGATAGCGTTTGGTTTTTCTTTTTTCCAAGGTTCTGAAATTCCTTACCTACCAAAAAGTTGACTAAATAATTGCCATTGTATTGCGTATTACGCTCCGTACCTTCTAGTGATTTATATTTTGAATTGTAGAGGGAGCCATTGACTAAAAAGTAGTAATTATTATCGAGAAAACGCTCCAGGGTGAGTTCTATACCATAATTTTTTCCAGTTCCTTCATTGACTAAATCAACATACCTATAATCAATACCTTCATTTATAGTTGCGTAAAAACTAGTGTCACTATTTTCTACGGGTAAGTCGTAAAGAGATTGATAGTACACTTCAACTTTTGCCATTAGATTCTTAGTGAAACGTTTTTCGTAGCCCAAAACATAATGGTTTGCTTTTAATAAGCCAAGGTCTTTATTCGGTTCTATTACACTTCCATCGTTCAATTCGACCTTGGTGAAATAATTGTGAATATTTTCCATGGTGCTGTGTTTGCCATATCCAGCATTAAGAGAGCTGGTACTGTTTAATTTCCATTTTACAGCAAGTCTTGGTTCAAATGTACTTTTATTGTTGAGTAAAACATTCATGTTTTGAATTCCTGAAACAATTGTAATATCTTCATTTAATCGATGTTTCCAACTAATAAAGTTCCTTACTGTACTCATGTTTTCTTTGAAATCTGTCATAGCAAATCTAGTAGTTCCATCCTCTTGGAGCCTACTTTGATTATTGTCGTAATCAAAAAGAGCATACTTAGAACCTATTTGAATTTTGTTTTTTGCATTCAATTTGTTGTTATAAGTTATGGCGCCACGATAAGCTGAATTTTTTAATCTGCCTTTATAATTTACTTGTCGGCTTATAATAGAATCTTTTAAAAATTCACCTTGGTCATCCAATATTTTTGTAGTTTTTGATTCAAATACATCATCATCAATACCATTATTTGAATAGGAAAGAGACGTTTTAATATAACTGTTATCATTAATAGGCATTGTGTGCTTTATTCCGAAGTTGGCAAGGACAGATCCTTTATCATAATCTTCATTTATATCAGGTCTCAAACTTCCGTCGCCAGGTGTATCCCATAGATCAGGCTTTACATCTTCAAGTAAAAAACTACTCAATCCGCCTAATCCGAATAGCGAAAATGTCCCCATTATTTTGGTTGGGAGTACTATTTTAAAAGACGCATCTTGAAATTTCAATAATCCGCCAATATCAGCCAACCCAATATCATTGACCAAAGAAATAGTTGAATATCTGTAGTTTACAAGATAAGAACCACCATATCCCTTTTTGAATGGACCCTCAAGTGTAAAGTCAGTACCTAATAATCCGAACCCAAAAGTAGCTTCAAGTTTTTCATTATTTCCTGCTCTAAAATTCACGTCGTATACGCCCGATAAGACATCTCCATACTCTGGTGAAAATGCTCCAGTATAAAAATCAGAGGTTGCTAATAAGTTTGCATTTAGAGCACTAATTCCTCCACTTACCGAATTTTGGTCCGCAAAGTGATTAGGATTTGTGATCTCTAGGCCCTCTAAACGCCATTGGATATATTTAGGGGAATTTCCTCTAACAATAATATCATTACTTCCATCTTGTGTATTTGTAACCCCTGCAAAATTGGATAGAATCCGCGAGGGGTCGTTAAATGAGCCCGCATAACGCTCCGTCTGTTCAATAGAAATAGATCGGGCGCTGATAAGCGACATATCATTTAATGCGGCTCCTTTATTCTTATTTGCGATCACCACTACCTCACCCAATGTCTCGAAAGATTCTTGCATATTGAGATTTAAAACCCCCTCTTTAGCAGAGTTCAATACAATATTGGGAATGGTTTTATCTTCATATCCAACGTAAGATAATTGTAGCGTAATTCTTCCCAATGAGATGTTTTCTAACCTGAAATTACCGTCCACATCCGTATTCGTACCAATTAATGGATCTGTACCTAGGATTACGATTTGCGCTCCTATAAGTGGTAATTTACTATCCGTATCTATAATGGTACCTCTTACTGTTTGTGTTAGATTTTGGCTAAAACTGAATAGTGCAAAAATGGCAATCAACAGTATAGTTAAACTTAGTTTTTTCATCTTGTCTTTTTATAAATGTTATGAAATGGGCATTAAAGCCCTGTCCATATGGATGTCAAGAGACTCCTGTGGATGTGTTTTAAAATTAAAATTTTTAGATTTTTTATCGAATAGAGATGTTATCCCTTTTTCATAACACAAACATAAGGTGAGATAGGAAAGGAATCGTTCGGATTTTGAAATCGGAACTTATTCGATTACAATTCGGTACGTTTGATCGGCTGAGAGGTATAGATAATTTATTTTGGAAAGTCTAGGTTCTGCAGCACTATGGGCTATGCTCCCACTTCTTTCCAATAAGCCTTTGGAGTCTTCCCCATCATTTTTTTAAAGAAAGTATTAAAAACTGTTTTGGAATTAAACCCACTATCGTAAGCAAGGGAGATAATGGTCAAGTGCTGTTGAGTTGGGTCAGCGGCCTTTAGTTTGAAAGTTTCTAGACGATATGTGTTGATGTATTCCGAAAAGTTTTTATTTAAGCCTTCATTGAGTACTTGAGACAATTGATTGGAAGGGATGTCTAAATTTTGAGCCAAACTACGGAGCGTTAAATTTGGATCGAGGTATGTTTTTTCTGCTATCATCAAAGCTTCTAATTGATGCTGGTATCTTTCTAGCAAGTCTTTGTGCAGTAAAGATTTCTTATATTTTCTTTTGGTTAAACCAAAATTGGTTTTCTCTCCTAGAACTTGTCGCATCAACTCTTGAAATCGAGGAACTGACCGAAGCGGTTTTAGGATTGGTTCAATGGATAGATAGACCATCATTGGTAAGCGGTAGTCAAGCCCTTGTTCAATTAACTTGATAGCCGCCTCATACTTGCCTTGTATAGTTTGACATAGTATTAGAAAGTTCAACGCTCTTTCCACTAGGTCTGTTTGTAGCAGTGCTTCCAATTCCGCAATTCCCACTTTAGTCTGGAGGGTATCACCCAAGGCTGCGAAGGCTAATGTCGTCCCTCCCAGTTTTACTAAATCGCCTGGTTCATCAGGCGGAAGGTTCTGAAAGAATTCTAAGCCTTCTTTGTTACGTCCCATTAACAATAATGCTTGTCCTAGATATGAACTGGACACCATGAAACCAGGGTTTAAGTTGAGACTCTTTTCATACCATTTAATTGCTTTCTCAAATTTTTCCTCTGCGTAAAAAATAAAACCTTTCAAGTTGTAATTTGCCGAAGAAATAGGATCTAGTTGAAGGGCAATATCTACGTAATTTATGGCTGCCGTGAATTTCCCTTCCGCGACCAGAGTCAAGGCCATGGTCTGGTAATAGTCAACTGTCGGGCGTATTTCAAAGGATTTAGTCAAGTGTAGATAAGTACCGGCTAAGTCCCATTTTTGTAAAAAAGAAATATGGGAAAGACTTAGTTGACATTCTGGTAAGTTTGGGTTCAATTCAATGGCTTTGTCCAGAAAAGGCTGTCCTGTAGTAAAAGCTTCATTGGCAGGGACTAGTCCATATGCGCCAAGTAGCGTGTACGCTTGATGTATCCCCAAATAGGCTAAAGGATAATTAGGTTGATCCTTAATGACTTCCTCTAAAATCGAAATTCCTTTTTCTAAATTAGGCTTATTCATTTTTTGTAAATAATATTTTCCTTTTAGATATAGTTTATAGACTTCAACATGTATATCTGGAGATTCTACCAAGTGATCTCCTATATCAAAATGCCCAATATGTTCTCGCAATTTATCCGCAATCAAAAGACTGATTTCATCTTGAACGGCAAAGATGTCTTCCATAGATCGATCAAAACTTTCTGACCAAAAATGAAAATCATCTGC
>JBLHWH010000242.1:0-8760 GCA_047628935.1 Halioglobus sp.
TATAGAGCATTCTCAAGCGAGCTTGGTATGCGCTATAAAACAAAAAAGCCAGTCAATAAATTGACTAGCTTTTGATCCTCTAGTGACCCCATCAGGATTCGAACCTGAGACCTGCTCATTAGAAGTGAGCTGCTCTATCCAGCTGAGCTATGGGGCCATTTTGAACGCTAAGTATGAAAAATAAGATTCAGACGCTTTGTTGAATTTTATTTATCTTTCGTTAGCGGGTGCAAATGTAATATCTTATTATTTATTTTCCAATAGATATATCATATAATTTATACATAAAAGAGGATAATATTTTGATTGTCGTTTAACTCATTCATATGTAGTTGATTATAATAATTAATTCACTAAAATTATATCCGAATGCTAGATAAAAAGGAAAACACGAAAGCCAATACTTCCATCTCTTGGATTAAAGAAATTAATAGTTGTAAATATTTATATCACATGGCCCTTAATGCTTGATCAAGATCTTCAATCAGATATTTAGGATCTTCTAAGCCAATGTAGAGCCTAACATACGTCCATGGAATAGGGGAGTCCTCTATTCCAGGCATATCATGAAATGTAATACTTGGAATCATCAAACTTTCATAACCACCCCATGAAACGGCCATCAGAAATCGTTTTATAGCTCTCGTGAATCTCATCACAGCTTCTTTGCTATCCGTTTTTAAAACAAGCGTTAACAATCCTCCATTTCCTCTCATTTGCTTTTTTGCCAATTCTGCTTGAGGAAAATCTGAAGACATTGTATAGATCACTTTTTCTATTTTATCGTGTGCATTAAGGAAGTTATAAATTTCTAATGCCGATGCATCTGATCTTCTAACACGCAAATCTATTGTACGTAATCCCCTGATAGCCATTGCTGCATCATTAGGTGATATATTTACACCAAGTGTCATGAACTCTGAATGAAAGATCTTTTTAATCATTTTTTTACAGCCACAGACGACTCCAATAACTACATCGCTATGACCATTTAAATATTTTGTTCCAGAATGCACCACGAGATCAATACCGAAGTCTATCGGGTTTTGGAAAAGGGGACTACAATGACTGTTATCAATTATCGTGATAATATTGTGCGCTTTTGCTAAAGCAGCACATGCTTCCAGATCTTGTAGTTCAAAAGTAAGTGAGTTTGGACTTTCTAGGAATAAGACTTTAGTATTGTCTTTTATCGCAGATTTGATCTTGTTAATATCTCTACCATCTACAAATGTATACTCGACTCCAAATCTTACGAGCATTTTAGAAATTAGCTTGTTAGTCCAGCTATATGGCTTATCTACGCAGATGATATGGTCCCCGGCACTTACATTAGCCATCGTAGCGATGGATATTGCAGCTGCTCCGCTTGATGTTACCAATGCATCTTCAGCATGTTCTAATGCAGCTATTTTCTGTCTTAATATCTTAACTGTGGGATTGTTTCCTCTAGAATAGACATGGTTGTCCATTTCTTCACTGATCTGTGCTCTTAAGTCCTCAACTGTTTTAAAAGCAAAGTTACTGGTCTGAATAATCGGTGGTGCGACTGCATTAAAGTATTTCTCACGGTCCTCTCCAAGGTGAATCAAAATTTCATTTATATCCATAAATCAGTGTTTTAGATTTGAACATACAATGTAATTATTCTTACCTGATTTTATTATCTACTACAAAAGATTAAAGTAATACGAAAGTCAATCAATCAAATTGCTTGCCATAACAAACAAATAAATCAATATCATAAAGTTAGAAATTAATAAGCAGAACTATCAAAAAAAAATGAGAGCCTAGTCGCTGCGGACACTTGAAGTCAACAATTCAACAATTCAGTAGGTCAATATCTCAATTCTTCCTCTTCTTAGTCACTTTCTTATTCTTCCCCATAATATTACGGTTATCACCTCCTAAGATAGGTTTTGGAAATGGAGCTTCAGCTTGCGTTTGGTGGTATATCTTGTCTACATAATTAAAATATTCTCCATCCCATTTATACCCAACATAGCTACCATCTGGCAACATAGTAGCTCCTTGGCCAGGTAATCGTCCCATCCGTGGTATAAGGTGATCAAACACAATCATATCAAGGCTAGGGTTGTAGTTTAATGAGACATTAGAATCACTAGCGTAATCTAAAACCAATCGATTTTTAATTACACCTCTATTTTTACCCTTTTGTTTTTTGAAAATTTCATAGCCAAATATTGGTTTTCCATTATCAAATGTGAGGGCGTCAGCTATCTTTCTGTTTTCATAGCTTTTATGAGCGTCATACCCGAAAAGAATGTAGATTTTTTTACCTGCCTTATCCATGGTCAGTATATTATAATACATAACACCAACCCAATCATCTGCCCCTAATACATTGTATTCTAAATCTTCGTCTTCATTAGAACTATTCAGTTTATGTGTTATTCCATCTTTCAAGATGTAACCGAAATAGTGATTATCATTTTCTCCTTTGAGTAATTGCCATGTTATCAATGTGAATGAATCATCTTCAGGCTTTTTTACAGAAAGCCATTGTATACTTTCTAGATCTTCTTCGTTAAATTGATCCGAGATTAACCATTCATCAAAAATCTTTGCAAACTCATCATGAGCTCTCTGTTTATGGTTAGAATTGCCAGCATTGGCTATAATATCCGCATAGAAATTTAGATCATTTAATACAGTTCTAGCCAGCTGACCATTTGCAGTAAAAGATATAGTAAACATAATCAGTGATAAAATTGAAAGCTTCATTTTTGACATTTTATTATTTAGTTGAATCCTGTTTCCCCAAACATAGATGAATCCAACTTATAAATCTGTTGTTAATCAGATATGTAACTGCAAAAAGTAATTTAAAATTCTTTTTACAGGGAGTTTCTTACGATTATAGGCATAAAAAAAGCTGTCCTTTTCAGGACAGCTTTGGTTGGTGGTTTTAACAGTTGCAATTAAGCAATCATTATATATTGTTCAATTACCGTGCCATAGATGACAAAATGTAATAATATGTTTTATTTAAAATCTTACGCCTATACTAGCTACTAATCGGCCTGGTCTTTGGTCAAAATCGTATGGTTGACCATCTATATTAATATGATCTCCAAATAGCGTTAAGTTTGTTTCATAATTAATATCTAGCCTTACTTTGAGAATGTCTAAACCGATGCCTCCTTGTAATCCATAACTAGCATCTTTGAATTTCTGGGAATATCCACTAATACTGGTCAAGTCAGAAGCTGAGTTGAGAAATATATGAGCTACAGGTCCACCTTGTATTCTAAGAGGTCCTATTTTAATCCCAACCATCAATGGTATGTCAAGGTTGTTGTAAGATTCGCTTCTGATACTAGATATGATTCCAGTATCAAATATCTCTTCACTAAGGTTATAATCAACGCTAGTACTATTGAACAAAAAAGCTGGTTCTATAAATATGTTGGCGAATGTCACTCTAGTATATAATCCAAAATGAAAACCATAGTTAGCTTCTTGAATTGAGAGAGTGATCTCATTGCCACCATTATTAATAAGAATAGATTTTGGGGATAGGTCTGTCGAACTGATCCCCGTTTTTATTCCCAATTCAAATTGACTGTACGAGAGGGTAGATAGCATCATCAATAATCCAAAAAATATCTTTTTCATATCTTAATTTTTTTCATTGTTCATTTAATTATTTCTAATATTTAATTAGAAACCTAGGGTCCTTAAAATGAAGAAGTTAAATATAAACTTCATCTGGACTAGAATTAATCAATTGATAGAACGAACTTTGATATAATAGTGTTTACTATCTTTGTTGCTTGTTAACGACTATAAAACTTATTTTGTAACTCATTTATTCGATGAGACAATTAATTTTTTTTTAGTAGTCTGATATTCAGATATTTATAATAGTATTTATTTTCTATTATTTGTAAATGAGATTAGTCACAGTATAACAGACTAACTATTTAAGTAATATATCAAAAATGATGCCTTCATGGATATTAAAGAGGTAAGTTTTATCGGAAGTTTTGAAAGAGAGCCACAGTGTCCTCAGGAGATGGTTGCTGAGTATGCGTTTATTGGTAGATCAAATGTTGGTAAATCTTCCCTTATCAACATGTTGTGTAATTATAAAGGATTGGCTAAGGTGAGTAATACGCCTGGTAAAACCCAAACAATTAATTACTTCAAAGTTGATTCCGCGTGGCATTTAGTGGATCTTCCCGGATATGGATATGCTAAGATCTCTAAGAAAATGAGAGGTAAATGGGAGGACATGATAGAACGATATCTGATCACCAGACCTCAGCTTCAATGTGTTTTTGTTTTGATTGACTCCAGACATGAACTACAAAAGATAGACTTAGAGTTTGTGAATTGGATGGGAGATCGTCGAGTGCCTTTCGTAATTGTATATACAAAGACGGATAAATTAAGCTCGAAATTAGTGGGGGGCCATGTCCAAAAGATACAAGAAGGCCTATTACAATACTGGAATGAACTTCCAGAACAATTTGTAACCAGTTCAGAAAAAAAGCTCGGTAGGCAAGAGATATTAGATTATATTGGAGAATTAAATAATAATTTCTAATTTTTGCACTCTAAATAGATATATAAACTTTGGAAAGTACACTTCCGCATATCATACCAAAAATTGAAGACTGGCCTATATTTAAGATCAGTGAGAATAGATCAGAGTTCATCTCTGAGCTCAATGCATATACTAAGTCTAGACTATATGCCGAGACTAAAGTGTCAACTGAAGAATTGCTTGAAAAAACGATCTATCTAGAGAAGTTAAGAACTAAGAATAATCCATGGAAAGTTGATCCTGCGGATGATAAGAGCTATTGGAAAGAGCTAGAAGGTGAAATCAAAGCAGCTAAATCATACGATGATAAAGAAGAGAGACTAATAGCTATTGTAGCTCGTATAATAAATAGATACAATGAAGAAATAGTTGGGAATTTCAAGAAGAAGACATTTAAGTTTTCAAGGAATTTCCTACATGCATTTTTTAAGAGGTTGCTTAACCCCGCGACTTTTAAAGGACAAAAAAGACTTTGGGGAAATAGATCACAAACTAGACAAAAGATAAAGTTACATGGTCATGTTGATGAATTAAGATCACTTTTCACAAAGGGAACTGTTGTTATAGTGCCTACTCATTTTTCTAACATTGATTCTATTCTTATTGGTTATGCGCTTGATGCCGTTATTGGTGTTCCTGCATCTTCTTATGGTGCTGGGCTTAATTTGTTAGATAATGAAATAGTAGCTTATTTTATCAATAGATTAGGTGCATACAGAGTTGATCGAAGGAAAAAGAATCCTATTTACTTAGAGTGTTTGAAGAGTATGGCTTCTTTTTCTTTACAGAAAAATGTAAATCAAATATTTTTCCCAGGAGGAACGCGTGCTCGTAATGGAAAATTAGAAGATAAATTAAAATTAGGTCTTTTAGGTTCTATGGTAGAGGCGCAACGTCATGCTATCACGGATAAAAAAGACAATAAAATATATGTGGTACCGCTAGTAACGAGTTATCATTTTGTGTTAGAAGCAAAATCCCTAGTCGATCAATATCTAAGATCAACAGGTAAAGAAAAATATACTAGGTCTAGAGACAGGGGCAAATCATCAGGTAAGCTGTTTAAGTTCTTATGGTCCATAATTACTAAAGAGTCTAATATTGAGTTGTCTTTTGGTCAACCGATGGACGTATTTGGTCATGCGGTTGATATTGATGGTAGATCTTTAGATAAGCATGGTAATGAAATAGATATCACTGGTTATTTTAAATTGGATGGCGAGATCAAAACTGTAGCTCAAAGAGAAAAAGTATACACTAAGCTTCTTGGAGAAAAAATTGTAGAAAATTACAAACAGAATAATGTAGTACTGAGTAGTCATCTTGTATCATTTGCAGCGTTTAGAATATTGTTAGCGTCTAATACAGAACTAAATATATATGATGTGCTAAATGTGCCAACGGCTAATTTTGAAATCGATCCAGTATTGTTGGATAAGGTAATTAAGAAAATGCTGACCTCTCTAAAGCGGCTAGAACAGCAAGGTAAAGTCAAATTATCAGATACGTTAGCTCAAAGCCAGCAAGATGTAATTAAAGATGGAATCAGGAATTTAGGACTATACCATCCACAAAAAGTATTAAAAAAGAATAAAGAAGGTAAATATGTTTCTGAAAATTTCAGACTACTTTACTTCTATCATAATAGGTTGGATAGTTATGATTTGCAGGATACTGTAGATTGGGACGATCTTATTCAACGGAATAAACCAATACTAGAAAATACAATTCTGTGAGATTCATAATATACGATTTAGAAGCAACGTGTTGGTTAGGTAGACCCCCAGGAGGACTGAATGAAATCATCGAGATAGGTGCCGTAATGGTTAATCCTTTAGGTGAAATAATGGACAGTTTTAGTAAATTCGTAAAGCCTACGATCAATCCTAGACTATCTGGGTTTTGTAAGAAACTTACGAGTATTAGTCAGGAAAATGTAGATAGGGCCGACTTGTACCCAAAAGTAATCCAACAATTCCAAGAATGGATAGATATTTGGGATCATGATTATCGACTATGTAGTTGGGGACAGTATGACGAGGTTATGCTCACAGATAATTGCGCACTATTTAAAATGGATACAGATTGGTTAATACCATCAACTGACCTAAAGGCAGAATATCACGAAATTAAAGGAGAACACAAACTTACAGGCCTCAAAAACACACTCAAAAAAGAAGGATTCGAATTTACAGGGATCCAGCACAGAGCAATATCTGATGCAGAAAATACAGCTAAAATATTTGTTAAGTATGTGGACGAATGGAGGAGGTAAAGGAAAATGTTGAAAACTAGATATGTTTAATCAATAATTTTATTCATTTAAGCATTCATTCATTCATTCTATCATTGACTCATTCAATCATTGATTCACTCCTCTTCATCCGTTATTTTGAATTCGTAAGCGATAAGATCTTCTATCATTTCTTTCAGGTTAGGTTTCGGGACAAGGCCATTGATAACTTCAATCATTTTTTGATCTTTGATAAATACCATCGTAGGGATACTCTTAATCTTAAAAAAAGCGGACAACTGAGGATTAGCTTCGGAATCTACTTTTGCTATGATCGCTCTATCACCAATCTCATGTGCTAGCTCATCTATAATAGGAGATAGTACTTTGCACGGTCCGCACCAAGAAGCATAAAAATCCAGTAATATTCCTTTATCAGTATTCTCTACAATCTCTTTGAATGATTGATCTGTTATTTGAGGAGCCTTCGGTTTTTCTTTTTTATTCCAGAACATAGTCGTTTGTTATAATATGTATGCAAATGCAAGAAACGAATAAAAGTTCTAATATAAATGTTGATCTTCTGACGATTGCATACAAATGTCTGGCTTCTCATTATGTATTTAAGATTTCGATCTTTTTGGCAGCCGTCAATGGCGTTTCGTGCTTTAACACAAACAAAAGAAGCTCACCAAGTGAATCAAGAAAAAACAACATATAATCATCATCTAGCAATAACCAACTTCTCCGTCAAAATCAAACCATTTTGCGAAATCACTCTCATGAAATAATGCCAGAATTTAATCCCGATACATCAATCTGAAATGTCTCAAAATACAAAACAACTTCACCATTAACATCAAGTATAAACACCTTAGATACATCTTGGGCTGACTTAATCACATCTTGGTCAGTCGTAGGATTTGGATATAGACTAAGTCCTACATCTCCATAACTCAATTCCTCATTCGCCAACAAAGTACTATCCGCATCAAGTCGATAATTAGGGAAATAGGGCAGAGCTAAAGCATTATAGGTAGATAACATAAAATCATGTTGTCTGAAAATACAATCACCATTCCCATCAATTGCAGTTGTTGATCCATCTTTTGCAAAGAAATCAGATGGTGAATAACTTCCATTTTGAGGTATATGTAGACTATTTTCACCTGTAAAGGAATTTTAAATTACTCTAAATGTTGATGCAAGTGAGAAGCTCGAATTATTATTTGCTCCTTTATTTGATTAATTTCCTACCCATCTTATTTCCTTTATGTTCTTGTTGACCTATTGTATTATCGATAAACAAACTTATGCTTGATGTAGCTATTTCATTTTCAGAGAGGTTGGCATTCATGCAGTTATCTAGTTTGATTTGCTCCGTTGAATTCTTGGCCTCAATAAATAATTTGCCATCACCCGATTTCATGTAACCAGTATTTGGTTTTTTAGTCACAATATTGAGTGCGTTTTGGTTTATGGTGTTGTTGATCATGAATTGATTACCTCCTGTCACATCTAAAAATACGGAACCCTGTTTATAATTGTTTGTGAAAACTTTATCTTTTTCATAGGTAGCACTTGTTATCGCTTTGCGCAAATTGACAAACGCATTATTGCCAAAATACGTAGCTTCACTTATATTTTTGCTATTCTGAAAATAGCTATTAACCACCCATACATTAATCAAGTATCGACCAATATGTGAAAATATATTTGTTTGTAACATCAGAACCACAATTAAAAGAATCGTCTCTAGATTGGTTTATATCGATAAATGTTACCCCTTTAGAATCCCAAATGGTAAAGAATATTTGTATACCATAGTGTAAAGTTTCACCACGTTGTTAGTTAATTTTTCTTTCCCCAGCTCCCTTTGTCCTAGGACAAAGGGAGCTGGGGAAAGAAAAAGCGACAAAAAGTAAAGCTGTTTTATTAATTTTGTTTCGTCAAA
>JBLHWH010000243.1:0-8742 GCA_047628935.1 Halioglobus sp.
TTCGGACTTCAAACTTCCGTCTTCGGACTTCAAACTTCCGTCTTCGGACTTCAAACTTCCGTCTTCGGACTTCAAACTTCCGTCTTCGGACTTCAAACTTCCGTCTCCGGTCTTCAAACTTCCGTCTTCGGACTTCAAACTTCCGTCTTCGGACTTCAAACTTCCGTCTTCGGACTTCAAACTTCCGTCTTCGGGCCTCCATCGTCAAACACCAGCAAATGAATCTTACTAAGTTTTCGATAGAAAAAAATAGAATCACATATACGCTAATAGCTGTTATAATAGTACTAGGTATTTCTTTATACAAAGGATTACCAAGAGACAGTATGCCGCCAATGACGATTAAGGTGGCTACAGTTGTATCCGTATGGCCCGGTGCGGCACCAGAGCGTGTGGAAGATTTGGTAACGGATAAAATTGAGAAGGTAGTTCAAGAATTATCGGAATTGAAAGAAGTTTCGAGTACCTCCAGAACTGGTTTGTCAGTAGTGAAAGTAACACTTAAAGATGAAGTTTCGACAGAAGCATTACAAGGTATTTGGGACAGATTGCGTAGGAAATTAAATAGTATTCAGAGTTTGCCTTCAGGGGTCAGGCCCATATTAAATGATGAAAGCATTGGCAAAGTTTACGGTATTGTTTTAGGAATGACGGGTGATGGGTTTTCGTATGTCGAAATGAAAAAATATGTCGATGACTTAAGAGATGATTTAATAAAACTGGATAATGCTGCCGAGGTAGAACTAGGGGGGGAGCAAGACGAACGTGTTTTTGTAGAATTTGATGATGCAAGGTTGAAAGAATATGGACTATCCGCTCAAAAACTAAGCGGAATGATTTCTGCTCAAAATATACTAAGTACTGGTGGTCAAGTTAATGTAGAAGATGAGCGAATTGTATTAGAACCTACAGGGAATTTTGATGCGCTTTCTGATATTGGCAACATGATAATTCCAGTTGGTAATGGGGGGCAAATGCTATATTTAAAAGACATTACAAAAATAAGAAAAGGATATATTTCGCCAGCAACACAAAGAGTTAGTGTCAATGGTATGGATGCCATATCCTTGCACGTATCACTAAAAGACGGTGCTAATATTATTGATTTAGGGGAAGAGGTCAAAGGGGTAAAACACAAATGGGATGCATCTTTACCAGTTGGTTTGGAACTTCATACTCTATCGTCCTTAGATGCATACGTAGGAGACCAAATTAGTAGTTTTATGGTAAGCCTTTTTCAATCTGTGGCTATTGTATTTATTGTGATGTTATTCTTCTTAGGTTTCCGAACAGGAATAATCATTACGACCCTAATTCCTATGGTAATCGTAGCCACTTTTATGGTGATGGGAATGATGGATATTGGTATTAATAAAGTGTCATTGGCAGCCCTTATCATGGCATTGGGAATGA
This sequence comes from Halioglobus sp., assembly GCA_047628935.1. GTDB lineage: Bacteria > Bacteroidota > Bacteroidia > Chitinophagales > Saprospiraceae > CAJXUU01. The sequence goes on from JBLHWH010000243.1 coordinate 1,414, forward strand.
TGGTGGACAATGGAATTGTAGTGGCCGAAACCATAGTGGTAAAACTGGAACAAGGAATCAATAGAAAGGATGCTGCTATACAAGCTTGTTCAGAATTGTTTACGCCACTTTTGATTTCAACATTGACAACAGCCGCAGCATTTCTGTCTTTCTATTTAGCGGAATCTATGATGGGCGATATTGTTGGGCCTATCTTTCTAGTGATCACCATTGCACTCGTTTCCTCTTGGTTGATCTCACTTACTGTAATTACAATGCTTTCTTATCTGTTTATGAAAGTGAAGCCTAAAGGCGCTAAGAAAAGTGCAATTGACCGTTCAATAGATTGGTTGAAATTGTATTATAAAGATCTTATTTTAGTCGCCTTACACCACAAAGGGAAAACAATGTTATTGGTAGTTGGCATGTTTGTAATAGCCATGTTTGGATTTACAAAAGTTGCCTTTGTATTCTTTCCGGAAAGTGATAGAAATATGATTACGGTTGATATTAATTTGCCGCTAGGAACTAAAATCGAGCGAACAACGGAAGTGGTATCTGAGATTGAGGCTTATATTGCCAAAAACTTAAAAACCTCGGAAACAAAGACGGAAGGTATTGTAGATTGGTCCTCTTATATAGGTGAAGGTCCGAGCTCTTATGACCAAGGGTATAATCAAGATGAAGCCAATTCTAGTTATGGGCACATTGTAGTAAATACTTCTAGTTTTGGGGCTAACAAAGACTTGATCACTCAACTAGATGCTTTTTGTTATAATAGTTTCCCCAATGCTGATATTAAAGTAGCCTTATTAGGAGCTGGGCCTCCAGGAGAACCCGTTGAGATAAAAGTAACTGGTGATAATCCTGATGAACTTTCTGCCATTTCAGAAAAAGTAAAATTAAAGCTGACGGGTATTGCCGGAACCAAGAATATAAAAGATGATTGGGGCCCAAAGTCCAAAAAATTTATAATCGACATTGATCAAGTTAGAGCACAGTCAGCTGGTGTTTCTAGTCAAGATATTGCTATCTCTCTGCAAACCGTTTTGGATGGCTTTTCGACAGGAGAATATAGAGAAGATGATAAATCTATACCTATTGTGATGCGAAGTGATAAAAGTCAAGAACAGACTTTGGAATCTATCGAAACACTCAATATATTCTCTCAAAGTACGGGGCAAAATGTGCCCTTGTTACAGGTAGCAACTATAAAGCCTGTCTGGCAATATGCTAAGATAAAACGATTAGATCTTAACCGTACTATTACAATTATAAGTCAATTGCGAGACGGTGCAAATGCAGCGGCTATTACTTCCGAACTGAAACCTTGGATAGATGAGCAGGCTAAGTCTTGGAGTCCTGGTTATAGTTATAAATTTGGTGGTGCGGACGAAAACGCAGCCGAAAACATGGGTGCCGTAATCGTCTGGTTACCATTTTGCGGTTTTCTTATTTTGATGTTATTGATTATCCAATTTAACTCCTTTAGAAAAATGATTATGGTGTATTGCACTATTCCATTATCTCTAATTGGAGTTTCTATAGGGTTGCTTGTTTTTCAAGAGCCGTTTGGATTTATGCCATTCTTAGGGGTTATTGCATTGGCAGGAATTATAATTAATAATGCTATAGTATTAATTGACAGAATAGAGGTAGAACAAAACGAGTTAAAAAGAAAAGAAGAAGATGCTGTCATTACAGCTTGCGTGCAACGTTTTAGACCTATCGTACTCGCTACATTTACAACCGTTTTAGGTTTGATTCCCTTGTATCTTACAGGTGGAGAAATGTGGGAGGGGATGGCTGTTTCTATAATGATTGGACTGTTGTTTGGTACAATCATAACGCTGGTTTTTATTCCGGCTTTTTATAGTATGCTATTTAAGGTGAGCTATACAGATTATGAGTTTGATGATACGCTAATTGAAGATTAAGCATAAGGCCGAAGATTGAAGACCGAAGTTCCCCACAAACGTAAAATCCGTAATATGGGGCACTTCCGTTTTGCCTCTTCGTTTCCGGCTACAAAAAACAATCATGGAAAAAGAATTCAACGACTCCCTAGAGAAGAAAAAAAAGAAGGACAAAAAGAAAAAAGAAGTCTTTGATCCAACTTTTGATAAAGAAAAAGCAAAACTAAAAATGTTTGACCCCAGAGGAGTACAAACATTATTTAGAACACTTTCTCGAAATCATTATAATCTGCTAAAAATGGTAGATAATAAGGCAAGTATAGTTTTAACTGTCAACTCCATTGTTATTTCATTAATTATGGGGGCCATGTATGTTGCTCTTGAATCAGATAGAGCAATCATTGAGATTAGCTCTAAAATACTGCTACGGTTTAGTATGCTGTCAATGATTTTTGCATTAATCAGTATGTTACCACACCGATATCTAGGTAAAAAGTTTAATGAAAGTGGTTATAAAGGGAGTCTTTACGCTGCTAATTTTGCAAAACAGACACTTCCCGAATTTCAAGCGGAAATTCAAAGAATTATGACCAATGGCGAAACCGTTTATGATGAAATGGTGAAAGACTTATATTTTTTGGGGAAGACTATTGATAGGAAACAAAAAATGTTAATGACCTCCGTTTTTACTTTCTTGGTTGGATTAGTTTCTACGATGATTTATTCCTTGGTAAACGGATTGTAAATGTTTGAAAATTCAGTTGTTCTCGAAAGAATGGCGATTTGCGCCGGCTGTAAGCTGAGAGCCATTGTTCTCAATTCTCTCTTTAATGACTGAATTCGCTTTCCATTGAAAAGTAAAAAAAAATGCGCACATTCCAGTTTAAAAAAGAAAAATATGGATTTGAACTTCTAATGGATTTGCATAAGTTCGAAACAAATCCTAATGTGTCTTTTGAAGATTCTCCTCACACTACTGACTTTTTTGAAATTCTAATTTTCGAAAAAGCTAAAGGAGTTATTGACTTAAATGGGGATAGATTAAATATTGGTAAAAATAGCTTGTTTTTTATTTCTCCGTACCAAAAAAAAAGCTGTGAAATAGACCTTTTCGATATTAAGGGTTTTCATCTTGTTTTTCAGAATGACTTCTTATCTGATTTTTTTGATGATAAACTGTTTGTATATAGACTTCAATATTTTTACAATTCGAAATACCCACAATATTTAAAACTTTCAAAAAATGAATATGATAAAATTCAATTTATTTTAAATGAAATAATTTCTGAAATAAACGATTTTAAAAATGATAGTCTTCATATTATCAGATCTCTTTTATATTTCTATTTATCAAAATTAAACAGACTATATTCAAATCATTACAAACTTTCACCTGAAACGCAAGGAAGTTCAATTGCCTATAGATTTAAGGAAAAATTAGAGTTAAATATTCGGGAATTTCATTCTGTAGAAGAGTATTGCAAAATACTGAACACTTCCAGACATCAATTAAATAAAGGTATAAAAGAGTACTTTGGATGTACTTCTAAAGAAATAATACATTTTAGATTACTGCAAGAAATTAAAATGGAATTGCGCTATTCGGATAAAACTATTTCTGAAATTTCAGATGCTTTAAATTTTAGCGAAGCCAATAATCTTACACGATTTTTTAATAGACTTGAAGGGGTTACTCCTAGTATGTACCGTCAAAATTACCAAAATGATAGTCATTTATCATAAAATGATATGTTCTGGGTAAGAATAATGATCAACCTTTGTAAGTATTAAAAAAATATCAATACTATGAAAATGTCATTATTTATAAATTTGTCTATTATTCTATTTAGCCTGCAATTATCCTTTGCGCAAAATAAGGTTACGGTTGTTCCGATGAATTCTTCAAATTGGGAGTTACATAAAGGAACTTCTTCTTTTGAAACATTCGACAAAAGGGAAACACTTCTTTTAAATGGGAAAGCTTTTCTGAAAAACAAACAGTTCTCAAATGGTACTATTGAAGTTGATGTATATGCAAATGCAAACAGAAGCTTTGCCGGTATTATTTTTAGAAAGCAACAAAATACTATGGAAGAAGTCTATATGAGACTTCATAAGTCTAATCAACCTGATGCCATACAATACTCGCCAACTTATAATGAAGAGCTAACCTGGCAACTATATAATGAACACCAAGCCAGTGTTACCTTTAAAAATAAAGGTTGGAACACCTTACGTATTGAAGTAATCAATAACAATGCTGATGTTTTTGTTAATGATGAAAAAGTTCTTAGTATAGACAATCTTAGAACGGCACATGATAAAGGTGAAATAGGCATATTTGCATTATTTAACAATAGGTTTTCAAATTTCAGATTTACGAATAAAGATGTTAGTAGTCAATCTAAAACTGACAATCAAAACAACCAAGAATCTAATATTATATCGCAATGGAACATTACAAAAGCATTTCCATTTATTGAAGGCAAATTAAGCTTTAACAATTTTTCGCAAGAGAAATATACAACTGTAACGACCGAAAGATCAGGGTTACTTCCATTCTCGAAATACATTGAGAAACCATCTGCTGGTAATTTTGAAAAAAATAAAGAAGTCTATTCTGTGGCATCAACTATAATTGGATCGAATAGCAAACAAGTCAAGCTATTTTCATTTGATTATAGTGATAAAATAATCATCTATCTAAATGGGGAAGCCATTTTTAAGGGTAACAATGCATATCGGTCTAAAGGAATACAGTACCAAGGCCATATAGGTATAAATGCGAACAAATTATATTTAGGCCTAAAAAAAGGTAGGAATACAATTCATTGTGTTGTAATTGACAAAGCAAATGGTTGGGGTTTAATTGGGAAACTGGAGTGAACCATGCCCTACAACATGGTTAATCATTAGTGGATAGAAACTCAGAATACTAATATGATTGATCTCTATCCACAGCGTAGGACACAGCTAAAATTTCTAATCTAGTTTCTTGCATTTGAGTAGTTTGAGTAGGTAGAATTATAATTATACACGGCTAGATAATACGCCTTTAAATTCAACTAAGGCAGACGACTACGAGGAGTTATCCGATTTTGTCCCTTATTATTTCGGAAGAATATATTTCTATGTTTGATTTTAAATAAAACTTTCGATAGTGTTTTATTATTTATATAAGGATGTGGAGCTAGGTTGTAGACATACTTTTACGTGCACTCAATACATCTTTATGTAAACCTTTACGTGATAATGAAGATGTTTTAATGCTTAAATTCTCCGATGCTTGCGTCGGAGTCATAAAAAGATGTTTTTGCATAAAAACGCCTTATCACAAAAAAGATCCGAATACCGACCTTTAGGTTGGAAAAATTTTGGCGAATGCTCCATCCGCTTGCGGTGGGGTAGTCAAAATTTAGGATCTTTTTTACTATACAACCTTAAATCCGCAAGTAAAAAGAGAGTTAAGAAGGGAATCCCAATAAAAATGAATCCTGCCAGACTTTCTTAATTGAATATTTTCACTTCTTTGGGCGAAAATATCTTGGCAGATGAAAGTTAAATATACTTTAGGGCATCTCTTAAAACTATATCAGGAGATAGATCTTAAAGATATCTACAAAAGAAAGCGAATTTTGGAGCATGGTAAAGACATACAAGAAACATCGAGATTACTGATTTTTGACCAAGATATACGACTAAGTGGGCTAAGTAAACTGGGCGGCCCGATAGAGCGATTGGCAGAAAGAGTAGATTTTGGGTGTTTTCGCAAACTACTAGAAACCAATCTTAGCAAAAAAATAAAAAGGTAAGGGAGGACGCCGATCATATAATTATGTATTGATGTTCAAGATCTTAATTGTATATTAATCTATCAAGGATGGATTAATAATTACCGATTAGTGAGTATTTCTATGAAGCTAAAGAAAGTCGATGAGTGGTTATGAAACCGACTGCAATACTGTATACGACATGATTATAAACGAACGGTCCTGAAAGGGAAATGTCCAGTGGACATTCAAGAAGGAGCACCGTTATCGGGCGTGAAGGAAGTAATTTCAAAACGTAAGAATCTGATAAGATTAGGAGGAAAGAAAGGAGTCGCTTATGCGTGGAGTAGAACAAGAATGAGAGGGTGGACATTAGCCCAAAGCCCAATACTTGGAACTGTCATAAAAGTATTATTACTGAAAAGTAAAGGTTACGTTTCCATGATTGATTACTTTTCTAAATTCAAAGTCTCGATTTGATGAATCGCCGGTCTGATAGCTATCGGACCGAGATTCGCTTGGTTTATCCTGAGCAAAGTCGGAGGGTATAGGTGGTGAGAGAGGCGCACCTCATCAGTTAGCACTGGTGAGGCCGTTTGCTCGATTATATACTGGCTTCATTTATCCGGTTAATTTTGTTTATACCTTAAATTTTATTTGGTCTTCAAGTGAAATCATATTTTTACATAATGCTCCCATTTTATCATATCCTGGTGAACTTGGAGCGAGTAATTTACTCGTTCTCTTTTTACACGATTCAGCATCAGGTCTTTTTCCTTTTAACGAGTAAGCATATCCATCTTAAACCATTGCACAATTATCAGATAGTACTTATATAGAACGCTATGAAAGCATCCTCATCACTGGAGCGACAGGGTGCGGAAAATCCTTCTTGACATGTGCATTAGATCATCAATCTTGTCTCTTAGGACATCGTACACTATACTTTAATATGAATAGACTTTGTGAACAAATTGCAGTCGCTAAGGTAGATGGTACCTACATCAAATGGATCAATAGAATCAGTAAAGCTAGCCTGGTCATTTTCGATGACTTTGGTCTACGGGCATTATCCCATGATGTCAAATTAGCCATCCTTCAAATATTAGAAGATAGATACCTAAAAGGATCAATAGTCATAGCATTATAACTTCCTGTAAGTTAATGGTGCGACGACTTAAATGAACCAACGTTAGCTGATGCAATTATGGATCGAATCACTGCTAAATCTTCTAAAATTGAACTTAAATGGAAGAGTTTAAGACATATTTAATTGTCAATTATGAAGGGGAGCAGCTTGCGAGAACTAGCGGGCAATGCAGCGAGAATATACACTAATCACAACATATAACCTTATCATCAAAATATCATGTTAGCTGTGATTCACCACAGTAAAAGTGTAATTTGAAATCATTCATCGAATATCCGTACTAAATCATCGGATTACAATCACCTAGTTGGTCTTTTTACCCTTATCTTTTAATAATACAAAAATAAACAGACCAATGGGAAACAAGAAAAATATAATGTTACTGACTGCAAGTAAACTATCAGGAGATGCACCTCGTAAGAGTATGAAGTCCAAATCTCTTTTCAATGGTGAGCAAAATGGAGTTAGTGTTAGCCGAGATCCTAACGATACTAACTATTGGTTGAATTATAAA
>JBLHWH010000244.1:0-8726 GCA_047628935.1 Halioglobus sp.
GATCGCATATAATGATCGTACCTTCAGTATCGGGGTATATCCAAGTTATTACATTCGCCCCGATAAGAAACTTAGATCCTGCCAATACATCTGGAATCCTATTGATCTCTGAGTGGTATTCTATATTTTCAAAACTGTAATAGCACTTATGGACATCTATCGTCAAGTAGTATCATTGTGGCAGAACGGTTGTGCTTGGTTATTAGTCGTTTGCAAGAGTATGAATGATATTAGTAAGATGGGAATGCAGGATTCAGGTGTGTTATTTTATGAGTATATACATTGTTTTTTTTTATGGTAAAAGTGCAAATCATAGGAGCATTCGATAGTTGAGAAAGTTGTATGTGTATAGTAAATTACTCTAATTTGAAAATAAATAAATAATTTGGGGGGGTACAAAATACAAGTGGTGACCTTATGGTATTAGAAGCAATTTCTAAAACCAACTAAAACACTGCTATGAAAAACTACTATCTTGTATTTATATCGATCTTATGCTTTTTTGTGTTCTTTGCAGGCACCATTGATTTGAATTTCTTATTCAATTATAGCAACCAATCGGTCCCTGGATACATAAATGAAGACAATACACCAGGTGCAAATCCAATTACAAATGAAGGAGCTACGTTAGGTAGGGTGTTGTTCTATGACACAAATTTATCATTGACAGGTACGGTGTCCTGTTCTAGTTGCCATAAGCAAGCATTTGCATTTGGGGATTCTGATATCCAAAGTACAGGCCATGATGGAGGATTAACCGGTCGACATTCTCCAAGGTTATCTAGTACTAGGTTTGGTGAAGAAGAAAAATTCTTCTGGGATGAAAGAGCCGGCTCACTTGAGATTCAAACGACAATGCCAATACAAGATCATGTTGAAATGGGCTTTAGTGGAGATGATGGAGATCCTGATATCGATTCTTTGATTTCAAAATTGAATAATACATATTACTATAATGAATTGTTCAACCTTGCTTTTGGAGATCAGACAATCACAGAAGAAAGAATGCAGAATGCAATGGCTCAGTTTGTTAGAAGTATGCAGTCTTTTGATTCAAAATACGATTTTGGGAGGGGACAAGTAGGAAACAACAATGTTGATTTTCCCAATTTTACGACTGAAGAAAACAATGGTAAAGCATTATATATGAGCAATAATGAAACGGGCTGTAACAGATGCCACAGGGCTCCTGAATTTGATATCGATCCAGATTCAGATAACAATGGCGTGATTGGAGTAGCTGGGGCAGGTGGTATTGACTTGACAAATGTTCGTTCTCCCAGTCTGAGAGATATTGTCAATAATTCTGGAGCGGAGAACGGACCGTATATGCATGATGGAAGTTTAGCTACATTGATGGACGTAATCAATCATTATGATGATATTCCTAACAATTCAAGCAATACCAATCTAGACAATAGACTGAAAGGGAATGGAGGAAATTTAAATTTGACGGATACTGAAAAAGATGAATTGTTAGCATTTCTGGGGACGCTAGGTGGATCGGATTTATATACTAACGAAAAGTGGTCTGATCCTTTTGATGCTAATGGAGATCTTGATATAATAAATGGAGTCTTACCAGTAGAATTAAATTATTTTGAGGCTAATCAAGAGGATGAAACTATTAAAATAGAATGGGAAACATTGGTTGAGATTAACAATGATGGTTTTGAAATCTTGCATAGTCAGGATTCAAAGGATTGGGATGTTTTGGATTTTGTCCAGGGGAATAATGAGAGCTCTAAATACCAGTATATTCATTTTGACCCATCCAGAGGTGCTAATTACTATAGGCTCAAACAGATAGGTTTTGATGGAGAATTCGAGTTGTCAGATATCAGATTTGTCAGCATCGAAGAAATCAAAGAAGAGATCAAAGTATATCCAAATCCAACGTATGATTTTGTAAATATCAGCGCTTCTACAACATTTGAAGTTGCATCTATTTATGATGTCAATGGACAGCTGATCAAACAAGTAAATCTCAATGGGTCGACAAGAATTGATTTGTCAGAACTGGAAAGGGGAGCATACTTTATTAGCGTATCAAGTTCTACAGGCGATGATTCCGAAGTTAGTAGAATAATAAAGCTTTAAAGAAAAGACTAAAGGGATCCCTAAGCTTGCAAAGATTAGTAAGGCCGACTTTTGATCCCACATCCAGTCTAAAGTAGAATTACACTGGTTCATCACTTATAATGTATTCATGTATTTGTTATACACGCATGTATTTGCAATGCTGGTTTGTACAATTATTTAGAGGTACATTGTTGATAGATATATATATCTATAGATCGAACTAAAGAAAGAAATGAATAAGAAAATCGTAATTGTAAATGAACACCCAGATAAAGAGAGTTTTAATTTCGGATTGGCGCAAGCCTAAAGGCAAGGAGCTGATAACTCTGGAGCTGAAGTACGAGAAATTGTTATTAGAGACTTGAAGTTCAATCCAAATCTACAATTCGGATATCGAAAGCGGACAGAGCTAGAACCTGATCTTATTACAAGCCAAGAAACACTGAAATGGGCAGACCATATTGTTCAGATTTATCCAGTTTGGTGGGGTTCTGTTCCAGCGATTATGAAGGGTTTTTTAGACAGGGTTTTGCTTTCAGGATTTGCTTTCAAAAAGCGAGAGGGTTCAGTGTGGTGGGATAAATACTTCACTGGAAAAACAGCTAGAATAATTTGTACAATGGACCAACCAACGCGGTTTTATAGGTTTGTAAATAGATGCCCTAGCCACTATGCAATGAAGAAGCTAACGATGCATTTCATAGGGGTGAAGTCTGTGAAAATTACGTCAATCGGACCGCTTAGACTATCAAAAAAGCAATTTAGAGCTAAGTGGTTGAATAAGATTGAGAGGCTAGGGAGGAGGAATGGGTAGGAGGCTAGCTACATTTATTACTCGAAGATTTACTAAGTTACTACCCCTGCAGGCATTCAAATACTTTCTATTCATAATCATATTACTAAACATCGGATGTTCTGACCCTACGGAAATAATGGAGAGGTTACGGCAGTAGTTCATCCACCAGTGTGTCTAGATGAGTTTGACTTGACATACACATGTTTTTCTGTATAGATGAGGTTTCAAATGATTGTGAATTGATTAGGCTAGGAAGTGCACAACTTTCTGAGTCAACTAAGTCAGACTTTGCAGATTTCTATCCAAGCAGCAGTTCTAGTATTCAGTTTGAAAACAGTAGTGGAGTCAAGCTTGATTGTATCGTGTCTAAGAAAATCTATATATCAAATAATTTTACGAGTTTTACATATTCTGGGTCTGTAAGAAGATGCTTAGATGGAGAGTCAGCCTCAATCATAATGAGTTCGGATCGATTTTCTTTAGAGGTAGAGCTTTTTCTGGATTGAGAACCTATTTTAATTCTATGAATGAACGTATCGATGAGCCAGAGACTTCTTATATTGTTTGGGCAAGATATGAAACTGAAATGTATGAAGGACAGTTGGTCAAAACTTGTTTGATCTTCCGATCGAAGATTTTAATAATCAGTCTGTAGAGCCTGATATAATTCATATCAGATTCCATGAATCTATTACACTCAATAACGCTAAATACACCAACTTCTACAGCAATGAAAATAAGATAGATGTTTATGGCTATATAAGGAAGGAGCTCGTGTACTTCAATGTTGAAAATGGAGAAATCGCAGTTCAAGATTCTATTAATGTATTATGAACTAAGATTTAATCAACATTTACATTTTGTACTATAGATTATGACAAAAGCCTTTTAGAGTGAGTTTTTCTCTTGGCTAGCTTCTTATTTGGGCGACTAGTTTTTGTTAAAACATAACAACTGTCAGCGATGCGCCTTTCGTTACGACGTTCTTAGAAATTTACTACATAAGCCTACGTTTGCATGTTTGAAAGCATGCACAGCCTTAGTGTGTTTGGCGAGGATTAGGAAAATCGTTATAGAAGTGTATTGTTAAGAACAGGTAAAACCTGATTTTTTCTGTTTCGTTCTGGCTGTAAACGTCAGGATGAAAGCCGGTCGTGGCAAGTAACAACGCCAGTTTGAAAATCAAAACACAATCATTAAGTAAAATATTAATTAAATTGGTTGTCAACCCAGAAACTCATCTAACCACAAAGCCTAAAAATTCAAAAAGTCATTCGTTGTAAACGACGACATAAACACGTAGAGCTACGCATCTCTAATAGGGTATAAACACCTGTTTCTTAACTTTCATACAATATACTTCACAAGTTACTATAAGGAGTAAACAATTAAAACTATATTGAATTTTAGGTGTAGTCTTAAAGATCAAGATATAAAATTCAAAATCTCATATTCTAATAATGGGATAAACTTAATAGGTTGCTTTTATCATAACTCAGTCATTAACTAACAACTGAGTTATAGTAGATATATGTGAAAGTTGATATTCGGATACCGTATAATTAGAAAAACGACCGTTGATCACTTACGTATGTTAAAGTGCTTAGCTTATTGTTTCGAATAATAATTTTGAATTATCTTAAAACAAATGCGCAAACATATAGATCAAAATCTAGAATTCAGCATTCCGGATTTTAAGTATAGGAGATACATGACGGGTTACTTGATCATAACTGCTACAATTAGTAATGACTGAGTTTAGAGAGAATGTATCTTGGGGATGAAACATAGGTTCTGATATTTACAAGTTAGTATCAATATAGGATGTAGATAACATACTAGATTGTCGATCAATATATTTAGTGAGAGATTAAGAAATAATTACAAAGAATAAATTGTCTATGATTGTAAAAAATAAAATACAAGGAATAAGGAATGTATCTGTATGCATACTCTTACATTTTATATTTCTTAGTCCGTTAATTAGTCAAAATTTGATCCCGAGATTTTTTACGGATGAGTTTTATGAAAAATATGAAGGTGAGTTTTCTACAACAGTTCAAGATTGGAATTTGAAAGTGATCCCAGGTCATGTATTAAATAAGAATTTGAGTGGTAGGTATTTTACTTCAAAGGATGTATCTCTGCTAGCGACAAGTATACTAGATTCATTGATTGATTCTGATTCTCGAATAGAAAATAGGAAAATGCTTTCAAAAGAGATGTTTAAAGGGAAATGGAATCCATATTTATTTGATTTGAAATTAACATTACCTTCATTTGGCAATGCTCCTGAATATACGAAGGTCAAGCCAAACGAATATGAGGATTTAGATTTTCAGTATAAGATGTGGGAACAAAAATATACAGATATCGCTGAGGGTGAAGTTCTAGAGTCATGTATTAACAATGAGTATACTAGACTTAATTTGGATGAGATAGCTTACCGATTTTTTGATAGATATAATATGTCAATAGGAGTTGAACTATGGGAATTGCCAGCTATTGACAAGAATTATGTCTCTGAAATGTCATATCAAGAAGCATATAGTTTAGTAAAAGAAAGAAAATCTCAGTTAGATGCTTTCTTGAAGGAAATTGAATCTACAAAAAGTTACCTTTCGACACTACGATATTTTAGTATTGGAGCTACAAGAAAACTTCGAAAATTCAATTCAAGTGGACCTAGATCTATATTCGACCATTTACAGGACTATAAGGATTTAAGAGCCATTAACTATTTTGGGGCATCGCTAGAGAATAACACTAAATTCAAATTTCATGTCTTAAATCTACAGCAAAGATCGGTTGATGTAACTTTAGAACCAAATGAGGAAAGATACTTCAAATTTTATATTCCGAAAAACGAAAATGGTCCTCTTACTATAAAGGGTACTATAGATCAGAAACGTGTATCTCTAGTTCTCTGGTGTGACAATGTGGATTGTACAAATTCCTTGCTTTTAAACAATGCAGGCACCAAAATTATAGATATAAAGGCCTCTAAACAAGATCGAGTAGTTTATTTTAAATTAAAGAATATTGGAGATGCAAGGGAGGTTCAAAAAATATTTACCAATACTTATGACATACAAAAAATACTTGTTGAAGCGGGCATTCAAAATATCATTGAAAATATGACTGATGCTAATAGTGGATCAGATTCTTATAGAATGGACATAGGCAGTCTAGTAAATCTAAGTAACTCATATTTGAGAAATGCAACTGATGATGAATTATCTAAAAGTTTTCTAATGAACGAAATTATGACTGACTTGCAATCGGAAGTGGGAACTGGTCCATTTGCAACTTATTTACTTGATGTATGTAGTTTGGTTTTACATGAACAGTTAAAATATTTAGCGGATTAAACTGAAAATTAACTGTTGCAAACTATAATTGGATCCTACTAGTCTCCATTCTATCGTCCAGCAGTTACATTAACCGATTCACTCATAAATCATAAAACCCACCTCTCTATAGCAATAATCCACATCTACAAACAGCACAGAACTAAACAAGAATACCAATATTGTAAATCACCGCAGCTCCATTCTTTTTAAACCGTCTTTTGGATTTTTAGCCAATATTGAATTAAAATCCGTTAAAAGCTCTAAACGGCCCATGAATATACCTTTCGCTACACCGTTCGATGACTGTTTGAGTTAAGGGTGGCTTGTTCAACAAACGCACGTTAGTGATTTTTAGTGGTTTAGGTTTTCATTTAATATTTGCATTAAGAAAACCTTCGAGTAAGTGTGGTATAAAAAATGGCTTGTGAATCAAACATTCGTTTCGCAGAAAACGAACGGTATAGACTTTTTTGTTTCGTCCTGACTGTAAACGTCAAGATGAAAGTCGGTTGCGGCGAGCGACAACACTAGTTTGAAAATCAAAACAAAATTATAAAATATAAATTAAATAGTTTGTCGACCCAGAAACACACCTAACTATAGAACTTAAAAAAAGCAACCGCCAGTCTTTGCGAGCGACAATGTAAACAAGTACTACTACGCAGTTCTATCAACGTAGAAATACGCGTTTCTTAACTTTCATACATTACACTTCACAAGTTGCTATTGTGAATAAAAAATTTATAATTATCTTAGAACCAAGGTAAAAACCTATAGATCAAAAGAATTCAAAACCTCATATTACAATATTTGGATAAACTTGATAGGTTACTTTTATCATAACTCAGTCAGTAACTCATGTCAGAGGGGATAGTGGATGTATGTAGAAGTTGATATTCGGATACCGTTTAAATAGAAATACGACCGTTCATCACTCCCATATGTTAAAGTCTATACCTTCCTATACCTTCCTATACCTTACTATACCTTCCTATACCTTTTTGTTTCGAATAATTTATTTATAATTATCTTAGAAACGAGGTGCAGACTTATAGATCAAAGTCTGGAATCTGGAAGCTCGTGTTTTAGGTATAGGATATACATGAAAGATACTATCCCTGAAATTGAATTGTATACTGATGGTGGGGTAGATCCAAATCCAGGGATTGGAGGAATAGGTGTCGTGTTAAAATTCAAAGAACATTGTAAAGAGTTTTTCCAAGGCTATGAATTGACTACAAACAATAGAATGGAAATCTTAGCAGTGATGTTTGGATTAAGGCAATATTTGGGTTAAGGCAATTGAAAAAACGGTCAAATGTTAAGGTTTATACAGACTCTAAATATCTCGCAAATGCTATGAATTTAGGATGGGTTATTAAATGGCAAAATAATAATTGATACAAGAATAAGGATAAAGCAAAGAATGTTGATTTATGGATTCAATTATTAACGTTGATGGTTGAGCATGAAGTTACATATGTTTGGGTTAAAGGTCATGCTGGTATTTTCGAAAATGAGAGGTGTGATGAATTGGCAACTCTAGGGATAAAATCAAGTAATAGAATAGTTGATTCGGAGTATGTAGATAGGACAAATAAAGGAAAGAACTACGGGGAAATTTTGAGCGAGGGTGATGAATGCAGAAAGTGTGGAACGAGTTTAATAAAACGTGTTCCAAAAAAAAGGAAGGTTAGAAATAATAATTATTTTGAATATTATTTACTTTGTCCGAATTGTAATTGTATGTATATGATCGAATCTGCAAAACGAGAAGTTAACAAATGAAATAATCTATTTGAATAGGGAAATGCTATAAACTACATCTTCTAATCGAGTAAGTGGTTCCGTGGCTAAATAAAACGAAGTGCGCCGGGCCATCGCCTAAATACTGACCTTATATACGTTGGTTCATCAAATCAAATCTTTGAATTATGAATACCAGTCATTCTTGGATGGGTATTGTAACCATTACACTTAAGAGTGCTTATGCTTCCATGTTGAGAGGATATGGTTTATGCATCTTGTGGATGGATAGTAAGTGTTGTGTCACGTGGAAAGTGGGAATTATAAAATGTTTTTATTTAAGCCTAGTGGTTTTATTTTTTTTATCCTTAAGCAGATTACAGTTAAGATTGTAATTGATATACCGAGTTGAGCCGTTTATATTCAGTACATCCTTGTTTATACGCGGATAAATGATTTAAAGGAAGAAAAAATCTAATTAATTGGATATCAAAAGATTTGTTTGGGGCATATAGTCGGTATATGAGGAACTTTACCAGAAAGGTGAACATATTCACTTGTTGTCTTTAATGCTAAAAATATTGCTAAACCACAAAGTTCAGACTTTAGTTCAAAGTCATTTAAAAAAAAATTGAAAATAATTGTGGTATATTACATTCAAACGCGAACTGAGAATCGACATAAAATTTAGTGATTATCGGATTTTACTTATATGTAGCGCTTTTTTGTTTTACAGTAAGTACTTGTGT
>JBLHWH010000245.1:0-8721 GCA_047628935.1 Halioglobus sp.
CCCATGAATAGCAACTTGAAAATTGTTACGATAAATAACACACCAAGAAGCTTGCTCAAAGGGTAATTCAGGACTTTCTCCTCTTTTGTAGCTTTGGAAATATTGATTGACAGGAAATCGGAATTCGAATAGATGAAGGAGAGGAACTAACTTTAAGTTTTCGTCCGGTCTATTAATGTTGGCGGGACTATATTTTGTAGAATCTTCGGCATCAAAAATGATTTGTATGTGGTATTCAAAAGAAGCGAGTTCAATTAAAAAATCTGGCCAATCTTCTTTCTCTTCTAAGTCCCGATCTGGTCTTGTTTCTTCTAGATAGCGTGGAAATTTTTCTCCTAGATCATGTAATGTATAACTTTGTGAAGGATACATTTGTAAGTATTGATCGGTGAATTGTTGAAATAAATTTGCACCCAATGCATACGCTAATGTTCCAAATTGCTTAGACATACATTCCCTAAGTCTGGCGACATAGCTTCGTTGATAAATAGCAAGATGTTGATGTGCCTCCATTCGTTTTGACGGACAGATTAAGTCACCAATATCTTTTTCATTGGTATTGTATGGATCCAGTAAAGCACCTTGCATCCATTGTTGTATTTTATCCAGTGTAAATTTCGATTCTTCAGCCATCTCTAAACGTTTTCAGGAACAACAGAGCTCAACATGAAATCGACAGGATTTGAAATGCTTTTGCTCGGTTTAGAAATAGGGGGAGAGGAGGGTTGAATGGTATATCCATCTTGATATGCAATTGCCTTCTGTAATTCTTGATAGCAAGTATCAAAATCAGGGATGTTTCCATCCCATTCTAGCAATGTGGTTGTCCCTCCAGTCTTTTTCCATGCCAGACTATAGAGTTCCCAAACCTGTTGCGTGACTTCTCGGTCGTGGGTATCAATGATGTAATCTCCGCAATGCTCATGACCAGCAAGATGCATTTGGACAATTCGATCAGCGGGGATCCCTTTTATGTACTCAAAAGCATCAAAATTATTATTGAAAGCAGAAACAAATACATTATTAACATCCAACAATAAACCACAATTGGTTTCTTCTGCCATTTGAGCTAAAAATTCTTGCTCAGGAATAGTAGAATGCTGAAAAGTCAAGTAAGTGCTTGGATTTTCAAGAATGAGTGGTCGTTCTAAAAAGTCTTGGACAACATTTATTCGTTTACAAATATGTTGTAGGGTTTCAGAATTAAGAGGCACAGGAAGTAAGTCATGAGAATTTACGCCAAGCACACCTGTCCAACATAAATGATCACTAATCCAAACAGGATTAATTTCTTTGGCCAAGGCTTTCAGTTTTTTTAGATAATCAAAATCCAAAGGATCAGTACTGCCTATAGATAGAGAAACTCCATGCATCACAACTTGATACCGTTCTGCGATTTGTCGAAGAATATGCCTTGGCCTCCCTCCCGAATCCATGAAATTTTCAGAAATAATCTCAAACCAACCTACTTCAGGATTATTTTCTAAAATATGATTAAAATGTTTGCTCCGCAATCCTAAGCCTAGGCCAAGATTGGGGAGCCCTAATATATTTGCCATAGTGAAGGTATTAGCTAGATTTATTTCTTCTCGTTGTCTATTATCTCACAATTCTCCACTGATTCTGGGAGCTGTTCTTTGCTCTCTTTGACGAAGTGTGCATGTCGCTCACTAGCATCTTTCGGACCTCCAAACGAGCAATATTTTTCACCGCTAAATCCACAAGAAGAGCCACTTGCTACATTTTCCTTGAGCCAATCTAAAGTCGGACCAAATTCCATAGGTGACCTTCCAACAGTACGTTGAGATTTGTCCATTCTTTTCTCAAATAATGCACGAGCAATCTGCCACACAGCTTGTCCCTTATTAGGACCTTGTGTTACAAATCTAGAAGAAGGGATAGGTGTACCGCAGCTGCCTTGAAAAGCACATTCGTTTTCACCTGGTTTGCATTGTTCTTCCTTTGTGCCAAATAGACCACATCCTCCTTGTCCCCGACAGTTGTTCATCGTGTGACAATAGTGATGTTGGGTTGCGCATTCTCCTTGTCCGGCACAGTTGTTACTTCCGAAAAAGTCATGACCTTTACAGGCATTTAATCCCATGCACGCATGCAATTCCTTTGGAGGGATCAATTGCGTTTTATCATTTGAGGTTTGTTTATCTGTAGAGTTATTTATATTTCTTAGAGAGGGTCTCATATGTTTATTCTTTTGAAGTTCTTTAAATAGAGTTATAAATAATTAGACAGTTGCCAATACTTTGTGATCTAATGTCACATCTGGGAAATTGTCTACATATTCACTTACCCAGCGAATATCAAGGGCATTACCTCCTGGATACGTATAACCTGGAATACTATCAAACTCATCTGTTATTATTTTAATCAAATCCTGAATTTGTTTTTTAGGACTATCCTGTGAAGTACCAAAATCGTATGGTTCGAAAGTTGCCGCTGCATTAGAGTTTTTTCCTTGGAATTCTATTTCATACATAGACATCGTATAGCAAAGGACACTCAATGCCCAGATCATGCCTTTATGTATCCCAAACATGAAGATCTCATATTGTGTATGCCCCTTTTGATAATAGCAAGCTTCTATCATCAAGAATATATAGGTATTGATGGCATTCGTTACATTAGAAACATTTATTAAAGGCTCCGTACTGGGATTTGGAATCAACGAATTTATTGGATATGGTAGGGTCGGGTTAACCATTTTGGCTTCGGCATAATTTACAAATGTCGATGCTTCCTGTCGCGGATAATTTGTTGGATTAGTTGGTAAATTAAACACAAAGAATGAATGGAAATCCAAACCAACTTCATTAAATTGGTACAACAGTTTTTCTCCTAGGCAATAGGCTTCCAAAAACTTATCAAAATGAGAAAGCTCTGTCTTTTTCTTATCATCCCAATCTTTCCCTTCTTTTTCATCTGGATTATCCCAATCTACATTTGGACAAATTGGGTTTCCATCCTTTGTGAGATGGTTTTCACTGCTAGATCCTTCTCCTTGTTCCACTATTTCATCCAAAGCATGCAAAGCGGAATCCATATTATGCACGTGCACTAAGTCACCGCTGTCATCGTCGCTTGGAAATTGGGGCGTATGATTTTTATCATAAAAAACAGTATCAATACTATTGGGTCCGTAATAGCCTTTGCCCGGCAATAATTGTGGTCGACTCGTATCATAATTCGAGCAATCTGAGTAATGATCTTTGATACAATTTTCAATCATCTCATAAAACTGACCAATTGTTCTACTTTCTATATATGATTTAGAATATTCGTCCTGGCCAATATATGCCTTAGGGCTTTCGATCCTAAGAAAAGTAATTAACTGTTCTTGAGAAAACTTAGCTTCATTAATTGGTAATGGAGGTTCGTGCCCTGGAACTGCGGTTGGAAATGCAGGGATCAGATTCAATATTTCAATCTTCCCAAAAAGAGATTGTTTTACATTAGAACTCAATGCTGTGTGCAACATCTCTTCTACGGCAACAGACATAATCAATCCGGCAGCTTTGTTGGCATATACTTGTATTTCTATTGCCAAGTCTTTCGCTTCTTGGGAGGACATTTCACATGTAGCATTTGTCATGATGAAATACTGTAATCCTTCTCCTGTTGCTAATTTAATCGCGTTAGGAGAGGGATTACTATCACTTTTAATACTTAATTCTTGATCTTTTGTATATGCCTCAGCATATTTTTTCTTTGAACTGGCAGGTGCATCCTCTCCAGGTTTTTGCATCCAAGATCGCTTAAGGGAATAGTAGGTATACAGGTAAGTAGGAATAGTTGCAATCTCTAATGCAATAGCTTGATCCAATGCATCAGGCAAATCGTTTTTAGGGATAGAATCTGGTATTCTAAACATTATTTTGGTTTTTAAGATTTAATAAAAAAATCGGGCACTATATTTTTTATGCCATAAGTTTGAATAGGTAAAATTAAGTATAATTAATGAGCTGTTCTACCCGAATTGGGCATACAAAGTATTGTATTAATCTTAATTAAGAATTAGAGGTTTTGATCTTATATCCTCTTTAATATTTCTAAAACTAAGTAATAAAATTTAGATATTATAATTTTCAATACGCTACCTCTGTAGAGACATAAATACCACAAATTGATCTATTATAGATTATTGCAGGAAGAGAGAACAAAAAATTAGGTGGTAGAGAGGGTATTATTTAGGATAGAAGTCTTAAGGTCAGTGATATTATAAGTGATTTTCTCAAATTTTAAACTTCCAAAGATGACATTGATAATTAGTGTCTTGAGCGCTAAAAGGGTAACGCTACCTAGGCAAACGGAACTGAATGTGGAATATTTTCTGCTGGAGCAAGAACAACAGTATGAATCTTATTAATTGAAGATATCGAATTAAATTGTGATCTTGTTTGTGATCCTGTTTGTGATCCTGTTTGTGATCCTGTTTGTGGTTCTGTTTGTGATCTTGTTTGTGATCCTGTTTGTGGTCCTGTTGATTTTTGCATGGTTGAAACCTGTGGACAAATTACATCTAGTACGACAAACAATTATCCAGGTATTTACCAAGTAACTCTTCTTGGTGGTGGAATAATAAAAATTCAAAATGGGATTGTAAAACTTCCTATTGAACCTAGACAGCCATTAGTCAATAATACGTTTTGTGCAGAACTTGAAATTCCAGTTGGAGGTTCGTTGACTGCGGAGTTGTTATTTAAAGGATATGGTGCGGTAGTGATAAAAGGTATCTGGCGAGGCATAAGCTGTTTGCTTTTCTCAGCAAGAGTGGGAACAACTTAAGGGGTACTATTGATAGAAGAGGTAACTTTAGATTGGGATCCGCCTTATTAGTAAATTGAGATAATATTATATATTTTGGAGCTGCTCAAGCTTTGTTCAGCTCTTTTCTTGTTTGGGACTATATAGATGTTTGTTATACCAATTCTGTTTGTTGGTATTATAGGTGTTGTTTTTTTATCTAGATCATAATGGTGTTGTAGTCATAGGTTTTAGGTAATTTGAAATGAATTATTCAATAGGCTATGGACTTATAAATCAATTTGTAAAATTGACTAAAATTCATTAAAGTGAACTAAAATCATCAATCCTTTTCCAGAGTCGAAAGTCCTAGATTTTGAAATACACCACCACTCTTAAGAATTACCACTTCATTATTAATCATGGACATATTTAGCCGATTATTGTTTATCAAAGTTCCAAATACTTCAAAGCCGATACCTTGTGATTTTTTGATGTCACAAAGACCATCAATGGTCATTGTGCCTGAAATTTTTACTGATGCGACAGCGTTGGTGTTTTGACTATTTACGGTTATTGAAGATGAGTCTGGTACAGTTAGACTGTTATTTATTGCTACCTCTAAACCATAACATTCAAAATCACCATCTACCATAACCGATGCATTATCATCTATTAGCACATGCTGACATGCCAGAGGTACTATGTTTTGATCCCAATTGGTTGGTTCACTCCATAGGTTACTGCTTCCATTTCCTGTCCAAGTTACTGTGTTGCCAAAATCAGCAAGCCCATCACAATTATCATCGATATTATTACATGTTTCTATCGCTCCAGGATATATAGAAGCGTCATTATCATTGCAGTCTATATCATCACAAAAACCATCTTCATCAACATCAACATTTGATTTGCCATAACATGATGCACATTCTATGATATTGTCGAGTAAATAAAGAGAAAGATTATCGAAGTAACTATCATTATCCGTTCCTGCATTCCTTGTGCCTTTCAGGACCACTATTACTTCATCTGTGGTTTCTGGAAGCTCCAATATTAAAGATTTGTTGGTCCATACCGCATTGACATTTGATAAGAAAAGACTGGTTTCGATCAAGTTACCATTCTCATATAATTCTAAATACAATTCTGGTTTGTCAGGACCACCAAAATTTCTCATGAATCCACTAAGCCCAACGGATAATTTGTCTTGACTTATTTGATCTGAGTAACCTGACAGATCTATAGATTGACTTGCGATTCCAACAGGTGATTCATTTGCACAGATTCCACCTACTCCAAAGTTTGAATCACCTTCATATGGAGGGACTGAACCACATTCAGCATTGGTAAGAGATTCGATGTCGCCTATCCAGTTTGTGATTCCATTTTCTGCGCCAGGGTTTAATATTAGATTTCCAGTGAGCGTGTCGCCACTATTCTCTATTAAGAAATTGGTATGTTGTGACCATTGACTCCAATCTAATGATTGATTCCGATATCTAACGCGCCAGTAGTAATCGCCTCCTTCTAAACCCTCATCAATTTCTATATCTGTCAGATCATCATTTGCTTGTGTATTTACCTCATTGTAGAAGTTTTCATTTTGTTTCCACTCTTCCTTAACTATTTGTATATCAAATAAGCTATCTGTAGACAATTGCCAATGTGAGGCTTGGTGTGTATCTTCTATTCCTGAAAATTGAGATGCTTTTAGCTTTATACAAGAAGAAGGTAGCGTATCAGAGACTGGAAATATATTTATTGGACGACTAGGAGCGATAGATGCGTTGAATATCGATATCTCATCCCGAAGTTCATTATCGATAATCATGTCTTGATCTCCTCTTCCATATCTTTTGAGTGTAAACATCGGGTCTTTCCCTGCTTTGACATCAATATATACAAATCCATATTCGTCTTGACTCTTTACAAATTCTTCATAATCTGCATTTGGAAATTCTCCCCAGTTATCGATTGCACCACCTGCTGTTGCTACATTGACCCATAGATGCTTATGGTCTCTTGATTGGCCTCTACTGTATCCATGCGTATGACCAAAAAAGTGAAGGGAAGCCTTGTTGCAAGCACTTGTAAATACTTCTAGAGAATCAATCACTTGGCCTGTAAATCCACTTTCTCCCGGTGTCCATAATTCTGATTTATGAGGATGATGCAACTGCGCAAAAACAAAGTCAATGTCATCATTTGCACAGGTAGATTCTAATAATTCACTGAGCCAAGCAAGTTGAATATTCTTGTCTGTGGAGCCACTGTTAGAATTGAGGCCAACAATCCTTACATTAGAAATATCCTTGTACCAACATTCTTCAATTAGGGTAGGTGCTCCGTTTTCTGGAAGTGAGAAGTATTTTTTAAAGTTTGCTATATTTCCTCCACCAAAGTATTCATGATTTCCAGGAACAGGATAAACAGGAACATATGAAAATAGGCTATCTGCTTGGCTAAAAAAATGGTTCTTCCACTGGGAATAATTCCCCCCTGTTGCTACTAGGTCTCCTGGGATAAGGACACCTTCTAGGTCACTGATCTCACTGCCATTTTCAAAAAGAAAGGTGGGTATAATTCCTTGTTCTATGATTTCATTAAACTTATTCGGTTGACTACCATCTCTTTGCATATCACTGATGGCCATGAATTGCGTATCCATTTCATCAGTTGTTAATGCTAAAGTTAGAAAAGTGTACAGACTACTCATTTGGCCTCCAGCCATTTGGACTCTATAGTAATATTTACTTTTTGGTGTTAATGAAGTCAAATGAGCGACATGTATTTGCGAAGTGCCTGAACCAATATTTGAAACACTATTTACTTCATTTATGAGGTCAAATGGAGTCTGCCCCCAAAGCACTTTCCCCGCTCCACTATTATCTGCTTCCCACATGACTTTAACATCATTTTGAGAAACGTCTTGGAGGTAGGGTTTTACGACTATCTCTTGGCTGTAAGAACTAGCAAATGAGATGATAATAAGGCCGATAGTAAGTAGAGAACGAATCATATTGTACATTAAAAAGAGGTTGTCATTTTCATGTGGGAAGGTAACTTGTTTTGATGAAAATTCTATAGAAAGTAGATGAAAACTATATTGTGCATTGGTGTCTGCACACCTCCAAGGTGTCTGACACCTACAAGTTTAGGGCAGTTTTTATCCAGATTTTGAAACATTAATATGTCAGACACTCTATGAGATCTCAGACATGTTGGCTTTGAACTTTACTTGGACAATCCAGTCTTAAGCTATTATAGAGTACTATTACTTTATCAATGTAACTGTGCCTTTAAACACTTTCTCCACTCCATCGACTTTCACAACAAATGTATAGATCTCTGCCGGTGCCGTATCTCCATTACTTAATTTACCATCCCAGCCTTCTAGTGGAAGCTCATTGTCGTACATAAGATTCCCCCATCGATTATATACTTTAAACATTTCTGGGATTACCATGTCTCGACACTCTTCATTGACAATAAGATCAAAAAAGTCATTATGGTCATCTCCATTTGGTGTGAATAAATTTGGGATTCCAAGCGTGTTGTCTATGGTAATAGTAACCATATCTTCATCAGAACATCCAGAATTTGAATCAGCAACTGATAGTGTAATTAAGTACTCACCGTCTGTTTGATAGAAAACAGTCTCCGTTGGGTTTGTCGAAGTTGTATTATTACCAAAATCCCAATCATAATTCAACTCAAGGCCAAAGGTGTCAGCTGCGTTGAAGAAATCGGCTTTTCCTATACACAATAAAGTGTCAAAATCGATGCTTGCAGCAACTCTGAACGCTTCTACCGGTATATTTACCGATGTTTTACATCCAGTGTCCGATATCAATGAAAGAACAACATCATAAGTTCCATTGGGAGGGTAATACCCAAATGTATTTGTTGCAGGACTTATATTTTTAACAACATTACCTTCTCCGAAATCAATTTCAAACG
>JBLHWH010000246.1:0-8686 GCA_047628935.1 Halioglobus sp.
CAATATGACCCCTTGATCTTCTTCCAAGTTAACAACCTCAAAGTGAGTCAGTATTTCTCTTGATACAAATAGCCGTGCAAAACTGTCCAATAATTCTTCCATATCCTTTTTAATCTAAAGTTATAACTTTTTACCCCAGCACATCAATTTGAGACTTAGCCTAATTTAGCAGGATCAGTTAGTCCAATAATTATAGATCTAAATAATTTAGGTGCTGGCTTGTATTTTGTTAGATTAGAAAATACAATTAATCAGCAGTTATATATCGAGAAAATGATAAAGATATAATCAAAACATGGTGTTGCTTTTATAGAACATTAAAATAATTTTAGTGCTCAAAACATAAAGCTACAATGTTGTAAACAGCTCGCAGTAAAATTGGCTATATTAATGAACAACAAAAGACTAAAATCGCTTGTAATTTTTAATATTTTGGGTGGTGTTAGATTAAAAGATCTCTAGGGTGGATTAAATCATGTAAATGCAAACAATTCTGTTGTCTCTTCTGTTTCAAATTACGTTAAACAAAGATTATCTATTTTAAGCGCTATGCATCAACTTTCCAATTGTCCTATTTGTGACTCCACCTCTACTGGTTCTTTTATAAAAACAACGGCTCAGATGCATTCGAGTAAAGAGTTGTTCAATTTTGATCAATGTGCTGAATGTAAGCTGGTTTTCTTAAATCCTAGAGTACCGTTAGATCAACTAAAAAACTACTATACTTCTCATTACTTACCCTATAGAGGAGCAAATGCGTGGGGTAAGTTTGAACAATTGGTAGAGAGCAGCCAGCAAAAGTTGGATTTCAAGCGGGTAAGGCGTGTAAAAGATGCTCATCTTGTCTCATCAGACTCTTTGATTCTGGATGTTGGTTGCGGGCAGCCAAGCTTCTTGAAAGCCTGTCAGGAAGAGTTAAATTGCCGCACCATAGGCATTGATTTTAGTGATGAGGGATGGAAGGATCAATCTGCTCATTTTGAAGGGCTAGATTTACAAGTAGCGGAAATTAAAGATCTACCAAGTACTCTACAGCCTGATGTAATTACCATGTGGCATTATTTAGAGCATGATTACACGCCGCTTGAAAACCTAGAATATCTAAAATCCATTGCGAAACCATCTACTACACTCATCATTGAGATTCCCAATTTCGATTCAAGGAGTAGAAGGAAATATGGTGAGAATTGGGCGGGTTGGCATACTCCTCGCCATATCTCACTGTTCTCCCCAGATAATGTAGCGCTACTGCTTCAAAAAAGTGGGTGGAAAGTTTCTAAACTATTTACTTATGGCACCATGGATCCTTATTTACTCTACTGGATGAGCGAGATGGAACGAAAAGGAATTAAATGGGATAAAAACATGGAGGCTGAATTTTGGAAATTTGTGTTTGGAATGATATTATTTATTCCCAAAAAATGGATGGAAAAAAAATCTTCTCTTGGAATTATGACAGTAATTGCAACTCCACAGTAGCTTCTTTTAAAAGATCAAAAGGTCCTTGCCCTTCCAGGTTCCAGTTGATTTGTATGGTTGGAATCTTGCAAATAGCTCTTCTTTATACCATTCATTCTTGCGTGTTCTCCTGATGGCTTCTTGATGTTGTTTGCTATTGTAGGCAAACTGTTTTACGGATTCAAAGTCCTTCCATAAGCTAAATGTGGCCATTTGAATTATGGGAACTTCTCCGACTCCTTTAGTATAAATTAAACCTTCATTTCCATCTAATGCTTCTTGTGAAGTCGGTACATATTTCCAGAAACGGAGGAGCCAATTCCACTTAATAGTCGCTCTAGTAATGACAGCAATAGGGAGAATAGGATCTAAATCTGCCCCTTTCTCAAAAGGATTTTTGCCAACCCAGGTCCCACCTGCTGAAATGTTTTTCATATAAAGTGTAAATAGCTCATCAGTGTGGTCAGTGTATTGCTTTATCAAATCAGAAGAAGTGAAAAAAGTATGGGCGGCCGCTTCGGATTCCCACACTTGAAGTAGGCAGTAAACAGACCAATCGGGCAAAGGATTAAATCCTCTCCCTTTTCCACTGCCCATAAGTCGATAAAACGTTAAACCGTTTACACCAGCTAGGTCTTTGTGTGCAAACTGCATCATTTTGAAACCCCAAGCCTTATTGCTTAGAGATGAAAATTTAAAAAATGAGATTGTAGTAATTTGTTGACTCATCTGCAATTTTACTGATTATTTATTCTTGTCAAAAGATGTTATTTTATTCTATAATTCTTTCACAACTTAAAAAACACCTCAACTCATAAGTTGTTGCTCAAGAATAGTAAATAAGGGAGGTTTTGGAAGTAGAGTAGTTATTTAATTTCTAATATGTTATATAATTACAACTTAATCGTACTGTTGAAATTATTATTTGAAATTAAAAAGTCAAATGTATACTTCTGATAATCTAATTCAAGAATACTTCAAATCAATTTCCGCCGATGATGTAGAGCGGAAATTGGTTTATTTGAAAAAAGTCCTTCCAAAGAAATGTACTAAGCGGAATTATCAACTGACTAGAAAACAATTAACAATAAGGACAAACATAACAGAAAAGGAATTACAGGGGAATCGTCAACTAGTAGCGGATAAAATGCGCAGCCATCTCCAAATAAGTCGGCATATAAAAATACTCACTATATCGAATGTTGATGGGGGTAAATTTGAAAGGGTTGGTGATTTGAATTGTATTTACATAAATGGTGGACTTATGAAACAATGTTATAGGCAGAAGCTAGCTATTCTAGCACATGAAATGTCACATTATTAGCTAATATACAAGCATGAAATTTATCTAGATGATAATGAAGAAAATGAATTAGTAACAGAACTCAATGCAGTTTTTGTTGGGTTTGGATTTCTACTGTTTGATGGTTACCGTATACTAGAAAAGCAAATAGGTAATAAAATATACAAATCGAGAGTAGGGTATATAAAGATCGAAACAATAAAGCAAGCGATTGTAAGCACGGCCTATTTACGTAAGCAAAATCCCACATGGATATTGAAGAATGTAATGTTTGGGAATTTCTTTTATTTCACTTACAACCTATATGGATTGATAAAGGAATATTATGCCGGAAAATGTGGAAAGTATAGAAGCTCTAGCAAACTAAATAAATAGAGAATTTATTGGTAGGTTTATTTTTATTATTGTCGGTAACCTATACATTACTGGTGCAAAGGTTCTTTTACTATAGCCATGAAACTGTAATCATGACTACTATTTACGAGCTGTTTACATTCCGTGCGAATTGTTTTGGATAGACGAAAATAATAGTTTTATGTATTAAGGTTCTATACACCTTTTGGTATAGACTAAATGAGTAATTAAAAAGATAGGTATATTAAAATAGAATGATATTCTTAACATTATACACTTACTCTTAACAAAAAGTAACCATTCCCTTAGCATTTTAATTGTTTTGATAACAATCTAGTAAAATAAAGTTTACTAAAGGCATATAGTTTTGGGCTTTATTTAGGAATCATATTTCCTATTGAATTAAAGTCAAAATCAAAACTCTATGAGAAAGAATTTTACGTTGCTATTATTGCTATTTACAAGTCAAATGATGAATGCCCAATCTGGAATACTTAGTGGACGAATCGTTGACGAATCTAAAATACCACTAACAGGGGCCACTCTGATGATCGAGAATGTGAAAGGAACCAACACTGATGTAAATGGATACTATTCCTTCCTAAATCTAGAAACGGGGACATACATATTGAATATATCATATATAGGTTATGAAGAAAAGCAAGCTGAGATTACAATAGAAGGTGGAAAGAATACGGTTATAAACTTCGAACTAACACCTGGGGTGAGCCTACAAGAGATCGTTGTAACTAGTCAATTAAGAGGTCAAGCTCGTGCGCTAAGCAGTCAAAGATCAAATTATAATATCACTAATATCATTGCTGCAGATCAAATTGGAAGGTTTCCTGATGCTAATATTGGTGATGCAGTGAAGCGGATACCAGGGATCAATGTTCAGTATGATCAAGGCGAAGCAAGATTTGGAAATATTAGAGGTACTTCACCACAATTAAATTCCATCACGATCAACGGTGAACGAGTACCTTCTGCCGAAGCGGAGGTAAGATCTATTCAGTTGGATTTGATCCCTTCTGATATGATACAAGCAGTAGAAGTAAGTAAGGCTGTGACTCCTGATATGGATGCTGATGCTATAGGTGGGTCTATCAATCTTGTAACGCGTGCAGCACCATATGAACAGAGAATATCGGGAACACTTGGTGCAGGATATAATATGCTTGCTGACGCACCAACCTATAATGGGTCGCTAATTTTTGGGGATCGATTTGCCAAGAAAAAACTAGGTGTTATTTTTAGTGCTTCTTATTTTGATAATAATCTCGGGTCTGACAACTCAGAAGCAGAATGGACCTATGACGATACTAATGATAACGGTCAATTTGATGATGGAGAAAACGTAAGGCCCGAAGAGATCCAAATCAGACAATATTATTTGCAGCGGATCAGACAAAGTTATTCGCTAGGTCTTGATTATAAACTGAATGATAACCATACCGTATTTTTTAAAGGTATTTATAATAGGCGTAAAGACTGGGAAAATAGGTACAGAGCTGTATATAAAGATATAGAAAACGATAGAGGACAATGGATTGCAGAACTTGAGCGCCAAACTAAAGGAGGAACTGAGGATGTAAGAAATGCACGTCTTGAAGATCAACAAATGATGAATTTTTCACTTTCTGGACAACACCTTTTTGGAAAATTGAAGATGAATTGGTCTAGTAACTATGCTAAAGCATCGGAAGACAGACCGAATGAAAGATATTTTGAGATTGCTACAGATGGCGCGGTGCCTGTTGAAGTGGATTTTTCTGACCCTCGGGTGCCATTGATTGCAGCAACGACATCTAATTTTCAAAACCCAAGTAGTTCTTGGGAATTAAGTGAGATCACAGAAGAGTTTCAGTTTACCACAGATGAAGATGTTAATGGGAAATTAGATTTCGAATTACCATTGAGGAATGGTTCTCATCAAACAACACTAAAGTTTGGGGGGCGACTTAGAACAAAATCGAAACAAAGGAATAATGACTTTTATGAATACGAGCCACTATCAGATAACTTTTTTGCAAATAGTATTTCTAATATTTCTGATCTTTCAAAAGATAATTTTCTGGCTGGGGATTATGCTGCAGGATCCTTTACAACAAAAGAATATTTAGGTAGTCTTGATCTGGAGGGATCAAATTTTGAGGGAGAGCAAGATCTAAGTGAGCAAGCTGGAAACTTCTCAGCCTCTGAAAAGATATTTGGAGGTTATGCTTTGATCAATCAGAACTTCGGAGAGGATTTTATGATGGTAGTTGGTTTAAGACTAGAGCAAAGTAAACTGGAGTATCAAGGATTTCAATATGATGACGAAGAGGAGACATTACAAGAAACAGCGGTAGCAAAGAGTGATTACTTAAACGTTCTTCCCGGCTTGCACATGAAATATAATGTTTCACCTCAGTCAATATTGAGATTTGCGTTTACTAATACATTAGCAAGACCAAACTATTTTGATTTAGTACCATATAGAGTAATCGAAGATGGTGAAGAATTGTCAATCGGAAATCCTACTCTAGGTGCTACGACTTCAATGAATTTTGATTTGATGGCAGAGCATTATTTTAAAAATGTAGGTATTGTTTCTGGTGGTTTATTTTATAAAGATATAAGTGATTTTATTGTAAATCAAACCTTTGATGATTATACTTTCGAAGGCAAAGAATGGGCGTCTTTTTCGCAACCTATCAATGGTGGGAATGCTAAGCTAATAGGAGCTGAGGTAGCATTTCAGAGGCAGCTTGACTTCATCTCGCCGGCATTATCGGGCTTAGGTATTTACTTCAATTATACCTATATCAAGAGTGAAGTAACTGATTTTAATTTCGAAGGTAGAGAGGATGAAGAACTGTCTTTACCAGGATCTCCTGAGCATACCTTAAACCTATCTCTAGGTTATGAAGGGAAGAAATTAACATCAAGGGTTTCGTTTAATTATGCCAGTAATTTTATTGACGAAGTAGGAGGAGAGTTATTTGAGGATCGGTATTATGATGAAGCTACCTATTTGGATTTTAATATGAGTTACAGTATCAATCCAAGACTAGTTATATATGCAAATGCTAATAATTTATTAAACCAGCCGCTCCGGTATTTTCAAGGGGATTCTAGTAGAACAATGCAAACGGAATATTATAACGCAAGGTTTGATCTAGGATTAAAATTCGATTTGATCAAATAAGTAAATATAGTTTATAGTGAGTTGTTTTCTTGGCATGTCGAATAGGGGATTTATCTTTTTCGATGTGTCAGGATTTTATAGTTTTAATATCAAGATATGAATAGAAAAATATGTTTATTCCTTTTAGGAATGATTATCATAGGATGTAGACAAGTGAAAAATACCTCTTCAATTAATGCAATTGAACTCGAAGCTAAAAAGGAGGCTAGAGAAGATTTTATTTCCTTAGCGAATAGCTATGCTGAACAAGGGGCAATAAAAAACAGTGTAACTGCCCAAGTAGAGACCACGCCCATCAAAGCTGCCAAAGGAGATGACGCGGCTGATGATCCCGCTATATGGGTCAACCCAACTGATCCATCAAAAAGCTTAGTGTATGGATCCAACAAAAAAGGAGGATTGGCCGTGTATGACCTTAGTGGAAATGAAGTGGATTATTACCCGCTAGGCAATATCAATAATGTAGATATTATCAACAACTTTTCTTTAGGGGGCCGGCTGATTACCGTATTAGGATGTAGTAATCGAAGTTCACAATCTATAGATCTACTAGAGATAAAGGAAGATGGCACATTAAAATCAATCACTTCGAGACCTCATGAAGTAGATCCTATGCTGATCGATGATATTTATGGTTTTTGCTTTGCTAAGGATGAAACCACAGATAAAGCCTATAGTGTGATCAATGGTAAAAACGGTCTTCTACAACAGTTTGAAATGTTGGCTAATGGAGATTTTATAGATTTAGAATTAAAAAGATCAATACAGTTTGATTCACAGACAGAAGGTATGGTAGCGGATAACTTATTTGGATATTTGTATGTAGGAGAAGAGGGCAGAGGAGTTTGGAAGTTACAGATAGATCCTTCAACAAAAAATAAAAAAACCTTCCTTAAAAACAGTGGACAATCAAATAGAAATATCTCCTTTGATATAGAGGGGATGAGCATCTATCAAAGTGGAAATACTGGTTATTTGATAGTCAGTAGCCAAGGTAATTTTTCATATGCAGTATTTGATAGGATGGAGGGGAATAGATATTTTGGTAGCTTTAAAATATCTGATGGACTAAACATTGATGGAGTAGAAGAGACGGATGGTTTAGCTATTGTGAGCGATTCGTTAAGTGTCGATTTTCCTAATGGAGTGATCGTTTTACAGGATGGATTCAATCATGATGGAGATGATTTAAGAGCTCAGAATTTTAAATATGTTGATTGGAGGGCACTAACTAATATCTTAAAAGAATTGGATGGGCGAAAATAGATTACCCTATAAAATACGATCTGTCAAGTAGACAGATCGTATTTCGAAATTAGGATCGTTTTACATCATTGATTAGGAGTATTTATAAGGTTAATATATAATTAATTGATGATAGGTAATCAATTACATTATTTAATAAAAAATTATTAGTGAACATTGAGTAATTGTAGGTATCATTCATCATTGTGCGAAAAAAACAATTAATAAATAAACGATTGATTATATTAAACTACTTTTAGCCACATATTTTGATACACAATGAAGAGCATGAAAAAAAATACAGAAAAACCATCACCATCACCAGAAGCAAAAGCGCTTTCGCTTTTTTTAATGGCCGATAAAACGAAAGACCCTGTATACAGGGATAAGTCTAAACGTATGAATAGACTGTGGGACCTAGTGGGATTGAGAAAATTAAGCAAGAGTGATTATATTGAAGAGGTGCAAAATGTGCTATTATCGTATGGTGGTTATACAGAGGTTGTAGAGAAAACAGTCAAGTATTATATTGAAAAAACTGGTGAGTGGAAATTAAAGGGTGATGACAAATATTGCCAGGATGCTAAGCAAGTTGCTGATAAAATATTGAATAAGTAGCCACTTTGCTGATATCTTAAGCCAGCTACATAACAAGTCACTTTATGTGGTTTTTATTTAGTGGTGTCCTCTTAAATTTTAGAAATTCTGATTTTCTTTGATGAAAATACTCGATTGTCCCTGTTTATCGAAGTCTACAACTTCTATTTCCTTTCACCAGACAGCAGAAATTTAATTTCAAAAATAGAACACCCTCTCTAATTTAGGAGTCTAAATCCAATCTCGGATGTCCGATAAAAAGGCAGTTTTAACTCCGAATTATCCAATTTATAAAGGCTTTTCAAGCCTTATGACGACTTCTAGGCGTATCTAGTGAAAATTTTGAAATTCGGCTGTCCGGTAAACATTTGATCTCAGTATCTTTATTGGACACCACTAGATTTTTTTAATGTAATAAGTGGGTAAAACATTATTCCACCTGCATTCAAGGTCCATATACAATTGTCTGACTAGATTTTGATGCTGATTTTGGTTTAATGCCATGGGTTGTTGTTGTTGTTGTTGTTGTTGTTGTTGTT
>JBLHWH010000247.1:0-8668 GCA_047628935.1 Halioglobus sp.
TTCTTTGCCTAACACATCAAAAACAACAGCTTTCAATTCATTATTATCTCCTTCAATATTTAGAATATTAGAAGTAGTCAATATTTCTGATCTAGACTTTAATCCCAATTTGAAATTTGGATATCGTCAAAGAACTGAACTAGAACCAGATTTAAAAGAAGCTATCGATAAAATAAAAAAAGCTAACCATATCGTTTGGATTTTCCCATTATGGTGGGCTGGATTACCAGCGTTAATGAAAGGCTTTATATATAGGACATTCCTTCCAGGAATAACTTATGATTTTGTTGAAGGAAAGTCGATTCCAATTGGATTATTAAAAGGGAAAACCTCTAGACTTATAATCACTACAGATACATCAAAATGGTATGATTATATATTTATGAAAAGGCCTATTCTTAAACAATTTAAAAAAGGAACATTAGAATATTGTGGAATTAAATCTGTAGGAGTGACCTATATTTCACCAATTATTAGCTCAAGTCTAGATATTCGGAAAAAATGGCTAATAAAAATAATGAGATTAGGTGAAAAACTAAAATGACTACTGCCAACAATTAGCAAAAAAGTGTCTAAGTCGTCTATGGATTTAGGCATTTTTGTTGATGTCTCTTAGTTGTCATAAGGAAGTGAATTGTGCGGAACAGTTATGGGTTTGTTGGTAAACCTCTTTGCAGCTTATCTGAACAAGCTGACGCACTTACAGCCATTGGCTAATCTCGGATAGATAAATTTTTGTATAATTTGATAAATGGATTTTAAAAGCCTAAAAGAATACTTATCAGCAAGAAAAAGATAAAATTTCCTTTCAGTTAGTATGTACCCAAAGGATATGTAATTATTACAATGGGTTAGATTATGCTATATTTATAGTGGATTTTGTAAACCTCATAAAACTAAGAATGAAAAACGCCGCCAACTTCTGCATCGTCTCAATCACCGTAATTTTGATTTTAATTTATGGTCAGAATCTATTAGTTCCGTTTATTCTAGCGATGCTACTTTGGTTTGTCATGCACTCTTTGAAAGTCAAGCTCAACAAGGTTCCTTTTTTTAATAAATATTTCCCTTCTTGGTTGCAGACACTTTTGTCTACTGGAATTATCGTTTCGTTGCTTTTAATTTTATTTAATATAATTTCCAATAATATTCAACAGATCGCACTAGCACTTCCAACTTATGAAAGTAACCTCGACACCGTGATCCAGAATATCAACCAATCATTTAATGTAGATATATTAGAGATAGGCAAAAAACAATTGGGTGATTTTAAGTTTGCCAATTTACTTGGGACTGTTCTTAATTCGATTTCAGGAATGATTGGAAATAGTTTTATGATCATACTTTATGCGCTTTTCATTCTATTGGAAGAAACTAATTTTCCTACAAAGCTTAAAGCAATATTTCACACTGATGATACTTTTCAAAAATATACTCAGATCATCGGTGAGATCGAGCAGTCTATAGGAAGTTACTTCAAGTTAAAATCATTTGTTAGTTTAATTACAGGAGTACTAAGCTTTATTGCTTTGCTCATTATAGGAGTGGAAGCACCTGCCTTCTGGGCTTTCCTTATATTTATTCTCAACTTTATTCCTACTATAGGCTCTTTGGTTGGGACAAGTTTTCCAGCCACTTTTGCACTGATTCAATTTGGAGAATTACAACCGTTTATTCTGGTGTTAGTGATTGTTGGCATTATCCAATTGATAGTCGGCAACGTTATCGAGCCAAAGTTAATGGGCAGTTCAATGAATATCAGTCCATTGGTTACTATCATTGCACTTTCTGTCTGGGGAGCCTTATGGGGAGTGGTCGGCATGATCATTAGCGTGCCTGTTACTGTCATAATGATCATTGCATTTTCAAAATTTCAGAAGACAAAAAACATCGCCATTCTCTTATCAGAGAAAGGGAAAGTTGAGAAATCCCTGATAATTTAGTGATAATAATAATAATAACTTTGGCGCTCTTCATTCTCAGCGATTAGTTCTTCTATTGGCTAAGTACAAGTTAGGGTTACTCCTCAGCAAATAGCGCAGGGCTCTCAAAATAAGTCTTGCTTAAATCAATTCTATCGGGTCTAAACTGGACACTTATGTCTTCACGACCTTAAAAATTATTTTTTATCTTTTTTCGATAGCTACTTACTATAGATACTTCCTCCTATCTCGGTCCCATTGATCAAAGTAATTTGACAAAAGTAATTGGGGTACGGAATTTTCTATTTCTGGTAAATCTGATGGCGTACTATGGGCATAGGGTTTTATGGGGCGGGACAATTAGGAGATGGATGTATAGACAGTCAATTTTGCCGTTTTAAATGGGTGAAATTTCTGATAGGGAGTCTAATTGATGTTGGAATAGTCTACATAGTGAACCAGTTTCAGCCAAGATGACTTCATTCTAGATCTACTTTTTCGTGCGAATATCTACCGAGATATTCGAGTACTTGATCTGGACCTCCGAACGTTTTTTTAGGATAGCGGCAAACTGTACAGTATATTTCCTAAACCATTCTTTCTTGTACATCTAATTTTTGATGTACTTATAGTCAGCGGCTAATTTCGGAGAGAGGTTAAGGTTTCCCTTTTTGTACTCCTGATGAATGACAGCAAGGAGTTCACCTTTGAATAATCTGGCCTACGAATCAATAAATTTTCTTGGATAAAAAACGCAGAATAATAACGCAACTCAGAAAGAAAATTAGTAGATTGGGTATTTGTCCCAATGAATTAGTAGTATTTAGTAGATCAAGTTACTAGCGCCACTATAATGAAAATATATCTGATAATCAATGACTTGACTGAGGTTAGTCAGGATTTTAAAAAAACAAAATGATCCCGAAAAAAATTAAAAAGCAGCTTTTTTAGGTTATTCCTTTTGGGCTAATTTCTATGCTTTTTGGCATCATATATTCACTTATAGAACAGGGCATACTTGGAGAACATACAACCTATCCGTCAACCGGGAATCCATATTTTTTCAATCCTATATCCTCTGGGCTGCTTTCACTAATCACTGCACTTCTGATAAGTGTTATAGAAGTAGTTTTTTTAAACAAAAGGTTCCAGAAAAACAGTTTGCTACAAAAAAAATCGTCTACTAAACGATTATTTATATGTTTCTGATAACTACATTCAACTTGATTATTTCAACATTCGGCACTGCATTTGAATTGAGGTCTAGTCCATTTGATACACGAGTTTTGAGTTATGCCTCCAATTTTATTACCAGTTTCGCCTTTTTGACTATCGAAATATACATCTCATTGGCGATTGGTTGCAGTTTGTTCTTCACTGAGGTAAGTGATAATATTGGTCAAGGTGTCTTAATTAATTTTTTTACTGGAAAATATCATCAACCAATTGAAGAAGAACGGATTTTTATGTTTCTCGATATGAAAGATTCTACATCAAATGCGGAAGAGTTGGGGCATGTAAAATACTTTAAAATGCTTAGAGAATATTATGCAGACCTGACGGACTCTATTATAGAATCGGGGGGAGAAATATATCAATATGTGGGCGATGAAGTTGTGGTAACCTGGAAGCAAAAGAATGATAAAATAAATAATGATTGCATCAACTGTTTTTTTGCGATGAAATCGGCCCTAAGTAATCACGCCAATAAGTACAATTTAGAATTTGGTCTTGTCCCGACTTTCAAAGTGGGAATTCACTTGGGGAGGGTCACTACTGGTGAAATTGGAATGATAAAGAAGGAGATTATTTTCTCAGGAGATGTTTTAAATACAACAGCACGAATTCAAGGACTGTGTAATTAGTATGCTATAGACTTACTGACCTCTGAACAAGTGATTCGAGCAATGGATCTCGGAAATGAGTTTCAACCGCGTTCAATAGAAGAGGTAGTGTTAAAGAGGTAGAAATGAAAAAATACAGTTATTTACAATTGAAAAGAAATGAGTACGACCAAAGATAATGTTTATAAATATTCTTTTATCATAGAGAAATGGGCAGCAGGAATTTTTCATTTTATAGATGGAAAAGATATTACATCTCATGTTGCTTTTGGAGGAGAAGCAATTACTGCTATTGATAATTTACTTCAAGAAAAAAAGAGTAAAAACAACATTGAACTATTAGAAGATTCTACATTGTTTTCTGTTTACTATGAAGATATATAGAAACATCCAGTACATAGCAAAGTTTTTATGGAGGAGGTTAGTATTTAGTATCTTATACCTATTAGCTTTGACTTTACATGTAACATATGCAAGATCGGATCAAAAAGATAGTATCTTTAGTTTTGGATTAGGAGCAACATTATGATTTCGATACCTAAACTTAAACCTACAACTGCACTTAATGTTACAATCGGAAATAGTAATCAATGGTTTTAACAATCTAAAGAGTTACTTAGACAGTAAACCTAATGTGGATAGAACTTATCACGACTATGCTCACTCCAAAAAGGTTGCCGAAGAGGTCTTTAGATTGGCACAAAGTGCTGGAATTAAAAAAAAGGACACAGAGGATTTGGTTTTAGCCGCAATTTTTCATGATGTAGGCTATGCAACAGGCTCTAAAAACCATGAAGAAGTGGGTGCTGATTATGCAGAAAAATTCTTATTAGATAATGGTTTTGACCCATTGAGGGTAGAGTCTGTAAAAATATATATATTGGCAACAAAGTTATCATGGGATGGCTTTGACACAAATTCCCAATACATCAGAGATGCGGATTTAAATTCACTAGCATCCGAAAATTACATGAAAATAAGTGAAGACCTTCTTTATGAAAAAATAAATGTAGAAGGATTGGTGATTTCTGAAGACGACTGGAATGACCAAAATATTGACTTTTTTAGAAGACATACTTATCATACGGATGAAGCTAATGAGCTTTACATGAAAGGGAAAAAGCAAAATTTAAAAAGATTGCTTAAAAAGAAAAAAGACGCATTATCAGAAAAACAACAACAAACTTTAGCTTCTAGCAAGGCCGCCCAAACTCAACTCAAGACTTCTTTGCGTAACCATATAGACCTAAGTTCCATAGCTGATAATAAAGCTAATATTATGCTTAGTGTGAATGCCATTGTGATTACCGTTGGATTACCATTGATGGGTCAGCAGGTCTATGAAAGCAAACTCTTTATAATACCGATCATTGTTTTAGGATTATCAAGTACGATTTCAATGGCGTATGCTACTCTTTCTACTCGGCCTATAAAAATGAAAGGTATCAGCAATCTGGAAGATATTCCAAATAAAAAAACAAATTTATTCTTTTTCGGAAATTTCTATAACATGAATTTTGCGGATTATGAGATTGGAATAAAACAAGTAGTGGGTAATGATGGAGTACTTGAAAATTCCATTACGCGAGATTTGTTCTTTTTAGGAAAGTCCTTAGGCGCAAAATTTAATTATTTAAGAATTTGTTATAATGCTTTTCTAGTCGGGATGATTCTAACAGTTATTCTCTTTGTAATTCTTTCCTTAATTAATCAAGTTGCCCTTCCTGTCCAAATAGGATAGTCATTAGATTTACAATATGTTAATATTCAATAATTTAGAAGAATTATAATGCCCCTTGGGATATTCATTAAGTGAGCGTATATATGTTAGAACCAAATAATAAAAAATACTTCAATAGAGATTTATCATGGCTTAAATTTAATCATAGAGTACTTCAAGAAGCAGCGGACTCAAAAAATTTGTTGTATGATCGCATTAAGTTTTTGGCTATATTCTCATCTAATCTAGATGAGTTTTTCAAAGTTAGAGTGGCTAGTATAAGAAGAATTAAAAATCTTAAAAAGAATCTTAGAAAAAAACTTATTACTAAACCTAATAAGCTTTTGACTGAAATATTACAAGAAGTACAAAATCAACAGGAGGAATTTGGAGAGATATTTAGAAATCAAATTATTCCAGAGCTTGAGAATAAAAAAATCAAAATTATTGGATATAATCAATTTAGTACTAACCAGAAAAATTTTGCCCAACGTTATTTTGACAATAAGCTTAAGGATATAATAGAAATTAAAAGTAGTAAAGAGTCAGGTGTAAATGAAATGCATATAGAAAATGAAGAACTCTATCTCACTTCACTAAAACAAAGTGAGCTATTACTTGTAAAAATACCTCAAGATTCCCCAAGATTCATAATAGGACCGGATTCCAGTAAGTTTTATAACATCTTGTATTTAGATGATATTTTGAAATATAATTTATACAATAAATATCAGTCTGAGTTTTATTCTATTAAAGGTTCAAGAGATGCAGAATTGTATATTGACGATGAGTATACAGGTGATCTTTTAAGTAAAATTAAAAACTCATTAAGTAATAGGGAATCTGGCCAGCTTACAAGAATGCTGATAGATGGCAAAATACCAGAAAGTTATTTGCCGATATTACAACAGGCAATAGGCAGTAGTGAAGCTGATTTAGTAATGGGAGGAACATATCATAATTACAAAGATTTCTTTGGCTTTCCGAATCCAACAAATAAGTCATTTTCCTCACCTTCTATTTCTCCTAAAGTGCAAACGGGCTTGGATCAAAACGATTCAATATTCAATGCTATTAATAAAAGAGACAGGCTACTATATTTTCCATATGAATCGTTTAGTTCAGTGGTGAATTTTGTAAATCAAGCATCAAAGGCTAAGGATGTTTCAAAAATTAAAATTACCCTTTATAGAGTCTCTCAAGATTCTGCGATTGCCGAGGCCTTAGTAGCCGCTCTGAAGAATGGCAAAAAGGTAACGGTGTTCATAGAAACGAAAGCAAGGTTTGATGAAGCCAACAATATTAGATGGGGTCAGATTTTAGAGGACCACGGTGCGACTGTAATTTACAGCTACCCTGCTATTAAAGTTCATTCTAAAATATTGTATATAGAGACTGTAAATGGAGATGAAAAAAAATCCTTCGGCTATATAGGAACGGGTAACTTCAATGAGAAAACATCAAAAATATATACCGATTTTGGCTTATTTACTTCAAACAAAAAGCTAACAACAGAACTACGACAAATTTTTAAGGTTTTGGAGGGAGAATTAATCATACCCAAAACCAAAAACCTACTTGTATCTCCATTTAGCGCAAGGAGCAGTTTTGAAGCCTTAATAGAGAATGAAATCACCAACGCCAAGAAAGGGAAAAAGTCATATATTATTCTTAAACTGAATAGTCTTGAGGACAAAAAAATGATTGATCTATTGTACAAGGCAAGTAATGCAGGCGTAAAACAAAAATTGATCGTTCGAGGCATATGCTGCTTAGTCCCTGGCATCAAAAAGCAAAGCGAGAACATATCTGTGATAAGCATCGTCGACAAGTACCTTGAGCACGCAAGAGTGTATGTTTTTGCCAATGGAGGAAAAGAAAAAATATATATTGGATCAGCTGATTGGATGACTAGAAATTTGGATCATCGAATAGAGGTTATTGCGCCAATTCTTGATAAACGAATGAAAAGTAAGGTAAAAAAAATAATAGATTTGCAACTATCAGATAATCTCAAAGCACGAATAATAGATGTGGCTCAAAGCAATAAATATTTCAAAAGGAATGACAAAGAAATTAGCTCTCAAGAGAAAAGTGAGCAAATTGTCGCTACTTTCTAGTATTCTGTTAATGTCTGAATGAGGCGCAGCATTCTGAAATTACATATAGTAGATTAATTTCACTATTTAATGCATTAAATCAATTTTAACCATAATAAATTAATAAAAATGATCAAGTTATTAATATTAGCACTGCTTACTTACTGCTTATTTCAATGTCAACATTCTATGGCGCAATGTGGAGCTAATGTAGGTTTAAGTTTAGAAGTCTATTCGCAATATCCTAACTCAGACCTGACAGCACTCTTGGTATTTGATAATCTAGATAGTAATACTGATAATGATTTTGATGATCTAAGATTAGTAGAGAATGGTGTTGAAATGAATATTTGCTCTAATAGATTGAAAATGACCGACTCAGAATTAGCAATAGTTTATAGTACATCTGAAATCACGGTTACTTTTTCCTCACCACATCTTTGAGAAGCTATGTGTTATTATCATCTTGATCAAGGATGGGATTTCCTGAATACAGTATTTTGGCCTTCTAATCCAATTAATAGCTCCGATGATATTATTAGCTTTAATCCAGATAGTAAAATAAGTAGTATTCCGATTATTGAGGCAAATACTGACATGATAGAATACTCTACATTATCAAGTTACACCCCTCTAGCGGGCTATTATGACTGGGTTGTTTCAATATGTTCATGAAAAGGCAACAATTGGTGTAAGGGCAAAGATTGATGGAGTGTCATTTGCATTTGGTAATTACTTTGCCCATCGCTATATGGTTACAAAAGAATATAATGTTACGGGGACAGAAACATTCACTCATGGAGGAAGTAGTGCACCAGTCAATGAATGGAAAAGTATAAACTTAAAACTTTATGATATTAATATGGCCTTCTCAGCAAGTGACATTCAGTCCTATTATTTGGAGCCGTCTTTCAATAATTTATCCCCTCAAGTACAATCAGGAATATGTAGTGCATGCCTATGGGAACTGGCTTTAGAGCTTGGCACTACAAAGATAGATAACCTGATCATTGGTTCGCTTCAGAGTATGACACAAGTTGATGTGCCATCTCAAGTTCACGCAGCGTATCAATTATATCAAGA
>JBLHWH010000248.1:0-8666 GCA_047628935.1 Halioglobus sp.
TAGGGAAGCCGGGATTTCACTTAACATAAAATCTATCGTTATCGAACAGATTCGTCTGACGACTCATCAGATTCGATCACTGATTTTATGTTAAATACTCACTGCGTTCGTATTGAGGTAAATCCCTATGATTGTTATATAATGGCCTGCGTTATGTTAATATAGCTTGGGTCTTGGGCGGGATTAATAGTTTGGGATTGGCCTTTTCGTCCTTTTAAGCACTCACCTTATTTCTTGGAACACATGAGCACTCTTTTGACATTTTTGGCATGAGGGAAGGGTAGTGGGAATGGCAAATGTGTGTGGGGAATAATTAAAATTGTAAATAAGTTTTTGTTAATATCACGGTTTCTATGATCTTGCGAATCTTGTCTAAAACTTACTTATACATTTATGCTAAAATCTCTTCTTTTCATAGCACTCCTCAACACTCAAGTTAAAAATGATACGATACCCCTAATCAACTCAAATACTATTTTAAATGAAATTGTAGAGTTAAATGAAAACGAAGATTTCTCTACTTCAATCGCAATGTTGGAGCAAGTTTCAATCTACGATAGTAATTATCTCGATGTTCAATTGAAATTAATCAAGACTTATTCTACGAGTGGACAATTTCCAAAGGCTGAAAAACTTGGTATCAACTTGTTGAATGAAAGATCAGATTTACCTGCTGATTTTTTTGTCTCACTTGGTAATGAGTATTTGAGCAATGATTTAATTAGAAAAGGAATAGATATATATAAGATTGGATTGCAAAGTTTTCCTTACAATACGTCAATCAAATACAACATAGGATACAGTGAGTATTCACTTGGGAATTATGATGAAGCTA
The DNA here is from genome assembly GCA_047628935.1 of Halioglobus sp. Classification (GTDB taxonomy): domain Bacteria; phylum Bacteroidota; class Bacteroidia; order Chitinophagales; family Saprospiraceae; genus CAJXUU01. The sequence goes on from JBLHWH010000248.1 coordinate 836, forward strand.
TTTCTTATATGATCGAAGTGCTAAAGATTAATCCCTATTATAGTAGAGCTCACCAAATATTAGGAAATATTATGAGTAGAACCGAGCAAAGAACAAAAGCGGTTTTATCCTTAATGACTTATTTATCAATAAATTCAGATCAAAATTGGGCTTTGATCCGCCTAAATGATTTACTATCTGATGGTTACCGAGAAGAAGAAACAGTTGAAGTTGGTATTGACAATTCTAACTTGGAATATTATGATCGTTTACTTCGATCAAAAGCTGCTTTAGATGATAGGTTTAGATCAAAAATAGATTTCGAAGTACCTGTAGCTCAACAAATGGAGCTTCTTCTAAAGAAGCTTAAGTATAAAGAAGACTCTTCTGATTTTTGGATGGAATTCTATGTGCCTTTTCTGGAATCAATTGCAAATCAAGATCTCGCAGATGCACTGGTTTATTTTATTCTATATTCTTCTAAGAATGAGAATATAATTACTTATTTAGAGAAGAATGAAAAAGAAAAAGAACAATGGATTGCATTAGTGCAAGAACATTTCGATCAAGTTAAATTAGTTCATAAGAGAACCATTCTTGATTCTACGGACATATACAGTCATTGGTATTATAATTCAGGTGTCCTCAGCGCAATAGGTAATGAGAAGGATGAAAGAAATGTTGGCCCATATGAATTTTATCATCCAAATGGAAGGCTCAAGACTGAAGGAGCTTATGATTTAAAGGGGAACAAAATTGGTGTCTGGAATTTTTATCATGAAAATGGGCAACTGAGTTCTTCTCAAAATCATAAAAATGGAAAAGTTGAGGGAGTTATCGATTTCTATAAAGAGAAGGGTGAACTTCGAAATAGTGGTGAGTATACAAACGATGAACTAGATGGTTATTGGACCTCTTACTATGCATGTGGAGCAATGAGTGAGAAATATCCATACTCTAAAGGAGTAGGTGAAGGCAATGGAGAAGTCTATTATGAAACCGGTGAAACCAAAATAACTTATGCTATTGCTGAGGGGAAGAATGAGGGACCTTATATTCTGTATTATAAATCTGGTAAGATATCTAATGAATGTAATTATGTAAAAGACAAGCTAGAAGGAAAGTATAAAAGCTTTTTTCCGGATGGATCTATAGCTGAAATAGGTCAATTTTCAGAGGATCAAAGAAATGGAAAATGGCAAATGTATAGTATCAGTGGAGATATTGAGAGTACTGGTTTATATAAGAACGGTGAGAAAATAGGACCTTGGGAGTACCAACATCCAAATGGAAGCCAGATGAGGATCGAAAATTATAACGATGTGGGTAAACTTCAAGGAATCTCCACCTGGTTTGATGTAGATGGTAAAATTCACTCTGAAAGATTTTTTGAAAATGGCATGTTGGTTGGGTATAGGTTTTTTGATAAACAAGGAGATGTCATAGTTGATAATTCAAATGAGGATGGCAATATGGAATATATAGGTTATTTCGCAACAGGGGGTCTTTATTCTAAAGGTTTCTTGAAAAAAGGATTGCTAGAAGGCCCTTATGCAACCTATCACTATAATGGACAAATAGCTTTTGTTGGAATGAAAAATGAAGACTCTTGGGATGGTGCATTTACTGAATACGATGACGCTGGAAATGTAAAGGTTAAATCAAGCTATAAAGATGAATCATTAAATGGGTACTATAGAAGTTTCCATAAGAATGGTAATATCAAGCAGGAAGGATGGCTGATTAATGGAGAAATCCAGCAAAGGTGGGTAGAATACTACATTAATGGGGCTTTAGCAAGCGATGGGTTATACACTGATGGCACAGCCAATGAGCTGAAATATTATGATCTAGATGGAAGGCTGTCCTCTGTTGAATACTATGATGAGCAAGTTCTTTCACGATATGAGCAGTATGACACACTTGGAAATATGTTTAATGAACAAAATATTGGATTGGGAGAAAGTGATTTCGAGCTTAAGACCCCTTCAGGGAAATTGATGACAAGCAAAACTAAAAAGTGTGGGGAAGATGTGGGTGAAACAGTTTATTTCCTTCAAGGCAAAGTAGATTCACGTTATCGCTACAAAAACTCTGAACTTGAAGATTATACTAGTTACAATGCAAAAGGACGAATATTAATTGAAGGAAACTACCTCAATGATGAAAGACATGGAGATTGGAATTACTACTATGATGATGGAAAATTAGAATACACCGCAACTTACATTGCTGATAAAAGAGAAGGTAAAAGCACTAGCTACTACGCAAATGGACAGGTAGAGATTGAATGTGGTCGCTATAAGAATGATCGAAACGGACCTTGCAAGTATTATGACCCCCAAGGTGAATTGCAACTCATCAAACATTACTTACCTGATTATGGATCATATGGGTTTCAATATATGCTTTCTGACGGTCAGCTATCTGATACGTTAACCATCGATCGAAAATCCAATTTTGAGCTAAAAGCATATTTTGCAAATGGAAATACTTCTATAGTTCAGCAATACAAAATGGGTTATTTAAATGGTCAAAATTTTTATTATAATGCAGAGGGTCAAGTTTTAAGTAAATCCAGCTTTTTAAATGGAGTATCCCATGGCACAGACGAAGAGTTTTATTCCAATGGTCAATTAAAGCATGAAGAGCATTCCTACTTTGGTGAAAACCATGGGATTGAAAAGTCTTTTCATAAAAATGGTCAATTAAAAGAAATCGTGCCTTGGAGTTATGGTTCCAAAGAGGGATGGAGTAAGACATACGATGATAATGGTCAATTGCTAACCGAAATATTCTATAGAAATGATGCGGAATACTAAAACGACCATGCTATTATATTGCAGTTTTCTTATTTTTATTAATGGAATAAGTGCTCAATTAAAGCCAACGGAGACTTACGAAACATACCGAGAAAAATTCCCTGAAGAAAGCGGAATAATTTTTGATTATCAACGAGTTATCACTGTAAAAAAGAAGGGTGATTCTTTAGATATTCAAACAAGTCAATTCAAAGAAATTTTAATCTTAGATAAACCGTCAAGATGGGTAAAGGAGAAAGTTTTCAGCAGTTCTTTCTCTAAAGTAGACGAAATTGAAGCTTATACTCTCTTACCAAATAAAAGAAAATACAAAAAAATTCCAGTAGAAGAATTTAAGAGATCATTCGATAAGGATACCTATGTGTTTTTTGATGACACGGAAGTAATCAATTTCAACTTCCCACAATTAGTTGAAGGCGCCAAAATTGTAACCTCTCAAAATTGGACATCTTCAGACCCACATGTTATTGGATCATTTTATTTTGGCTCCTATGTACCAGTCCTTCATGCCTCTTTCAAGGTAATTGTAGAAGAAGGAATTGAAATTATCCATGGGTTAAAAAATGACTCATTAGCTAACATCAAGTTCACTCAAGATATTCTTAAGGATGGCTCCAAAGTGTACACTTATGAAGCTTTTGATCTGCCGAAAATTAGTTACGAAGATAACAGTCCTGCTTTCGGCTATTTGTCACCATCAGCATATATGCTAATAGCCAATTACAAAGACACCAATAATAAAGAGATCTCAATTCTATCATCACTTGGTGATCTCCACACTTGGTATAGAACCTTTATTGATAACATGGAGGTAGATAGTTCCTTACACGAACTAGCAAAAAATATTGTAAATGATGATGATATAGTACTTGAAAAAGTGAGGAAAATCTTCTACTGGGTACAAAATAATATTAAGTATATCGCATTCGAAGACGGAATGAGGGGATTTATTCCGCATCAGGCAGATTATGTGATGGAAAAAAGATATGGAGATTGTAAGGATATGACAAGTATCCTAGTTGGGCTCCTAAAGAGTGAAGGAATAGATGCGAATTTTACCTGGATAGGAACTAGAGACATTCCATTCAAATACACGGAAATACCCAGTCCTATAGTTGATAATCACATGATTGCTTCAGTAGAAATTGAAGGCAGAACATACTTCCTTGATGCCACAGGAAGTTATTCTCCTTTGGGATTTCCCACGTCGATGATTCAAGGTAAAGAAAGCTTAATCAGTCTAGGAGAGAATTTTGAAATCAAGAATGTTCCTGTAATTGCCAAAGAAGAAAGTCAAATGAATGACACCACTACAATATGGCTTGAGGATGATGTACTATATGGTGAAGGACAAGTAACTCTTTCTGGTTTAGCTAAAGTAGCCAATACTTATCAGCTGATTCAGAAAACGAGCAAAGGTGAGGACGGATATGTAAGACGCTTACTGAGTAGAGGTAACAATAAGTTCCTTGTTGATGACTATCAGGTTTCAAACGTTGACAACCTAGATAAACCAATTAAAATCAAATACTCATACAATGTGGCTGATTATTATAAGACCATCAATAATGAGATTTATATAAATCTATGTTTAGATAGAAGTTTGATCAATCAGTCTATAAAAGACAGAGATACACCTTTAAAAAATGAGTATAAATTCATTTCCAGTTCACACACAAAATTGAAAATCCCAGAAGGTTACCAACTGCAGTATAAACCTAAGGGTGGTGAATTTAATACTCCTCAATTTGGCTTTGAAATTGCCTTTGATTCAGGAGAGCCAAATTCAGTCACATTTATAAGCAGTATTTATATCAATTATTTAAATCTACATCCATTATCCTTTGAGGAATGGAATAAAATGATTGATGAATATGCCAAACTAACTCGGAGAACTATAGTTCTTGAAAAAATATAACAGACTATGAAATACCTTCTATTTTACTTCATTCTCCTCACATCACATCTGTGCTTTGCTCAAAATGAATGGACTGAGAACCGAGAAGCTTATCCAAATGATGATTTAGGGACGGAGGCAGATTTTGCCTTAAGCTATTTGCATTATGGCATTCAGTATGACTACAAATATGATGAGGAAGGACAGTTTATCTGTGACGTCACCTATCATTCGATCACAAGGCCAAATAATGAGGACGGATTAGAATCCGTTAACAGAATTTATATCCCGTTGCGAAACGTTATAGAAGTACTTGAAGTAAAAGCAAGAACCATTTCCAAAAATGGTAATGTTGTGAATTTGGATCAAAGCAACATAAAGGAAATAGAAGATGAAGAAAACGATGGAGGCTATCGAATCTTTGCAGTAGAAGGAGCGGAAGTTGGGGGTGAGATAGAATATTTATACACAAAGCGTGTATACGGTTCCACATTCATCTCGGAACCAATGCAGTTCACATTTCCTGCCAGGAATATTTCATTCAAATTAAGTGCTCCTGAAAACCTTGAATTTGAGTTCTTTTTAGCAAACGACGAGAGGCAAATTTCACAGACAGATACAACTGAAGAATATAATCAGTATGAAATTGAAATTGATGACATTCCAGCATATAGCTCTGAGCCTTTTTCTGGTTTTGATGCCAATAAAAAGCGATTAGAATTCAGATTAGCTTACAATAGTGTCTATGGAAAGAAAAGAATAAACACTTATGCTGATGCTGGAAAGAAAATCTACGACAATTCTAAAAGTCTAAGCAAAGAAGAACAAAAAAGCATTAATGACTTTATTAAAGAGCATGATATGGCTCAAGGAAGTACCATTGAGCGATTAAGAAACCTCGAGCATGAGCTAAAAGTGAGATATTATATGGATGAAGATACTCCTGATGACGTTAATTACTTATTTCAAAATGGTTTTGCAGGTAAGGTTGCCTTTTTGAAAATCTTTGTAGCCATTGCAGAGCATATAGGAGTTGATTTTGAAATTGTGGCAACAACGAATCGTTTCGATACAAAATTTGACCCTGATTTCAGTACTTGGAATTACCTAGATGACTATCTCATGCATTTTCCTAAAGAAAGAACCTTCCTTTCTGTTCATGACTATTCAGTACGATATGGCTCAGTATCTCCAGGTAATTATGCATCCCTTGGTCTCTTCATTCATCCAGAAATGATTACTGATTTTGTTTTTCCAATTTCTCGTATAGGTTATATTCCTGCTACATCATATGAGAAAAATATGAATAATCTCGATATTGATGTGTCTTTAGATGCAGACCTCACCACAGCACTTGTGAATGCAAAACGTACATATTTAGGAAACGAAGCTAACTACTATAAGACCGTAGAATATTGGATGGATAAAGAACAGATTGATGATCTTTTAGATGAATTAGCAGAGTATTTAGCCACAGATGGTGAAGTCAAAAATGTAAAAATTGAGGAATCGAATAATACAGCAGAAAAATGGCAAAATGAGCCATTCGTGGTGACCTGCAACTTTGAAAATAAAAATTTTGTCGAATTTGCGGGTAATTCAATATTATTTAAAGTCGGAAATTTGATAGGACTACAGTCAGAACTATACAAGTCAGAAGAACGAAAATTTGAACTCGAAAACCTTAATAACAGGGGGTATAGAAGGGAGATCACGTTTGACATTCCTAAAGGCTATGAAATCCAAAATCCGAATGACATAATTCTAAATGAAGAAGTTTATGATGACGATAATAAGCCAGTCTATCTTTTTGACTCATCCTTTACAATCGATGGAGGGCAACTCAAAATCAAAATAGATGAGTTTTACAATGATATCTTCTTTCCTAAAAGTCGTTTCGAAGAGTTTCGGAAAGTAATAAATGCGGCTGCCGACTGGAATAAAGTAACACTTGTATTAAAGGAGATCTAAATTATTGTGCAGATGACCGATAGGTACAAATTCAATCGCCATTTTGAGTTCTTGGTAAACTCGCTGATACAGTTGTGTTGAAAAAATACATGACCAAGCTTTTGATCAAACGAAATGAGACGATTAAAGAATTTGCTGAGTCTGACAAATGGAAACTTGTTTTAGCTTAAGTGTAATATTATGTTAAGTAGAATCCATTTCATCTAGGCGCGTTGACTTGGCAGAATAGCGGGGTGAGCGTTGGCCTGTGGGCGGAAGCTTTATTCTGTCTAGATTTTTTGTTTACTTTTTCATCAATGGAAAAAGTAAAAGCCCAGCGGCTTGAGCGACACAGCGAACGCAGATGAAAGACAGGTGACCTGTGAGCTATTCTGCCAGTAGCAAGGAGATTGCCACGTTACCCATGCTCTGCAAAGGTTCCTCGCAATGACGTGCTAATTGATGGCTTGTGCTGTGAGCCAAACAGGGCGTTGGCCAGCAAGTGTATCACAGGCAAAATTCTAATTGCTGAGAATTGGGTATTTGAAAACCAACTGAACAATTACCCGAATAACGAAATTTTGAACGACAAGCTTTGCCTGAGATTCTCTTGCATTTGGGGCGGACGGCTAGTCATGGTCATCAGGCTATGCGCCGCAGGCCTTAGACTGAAAGAGCGTTGGGAAAACTATTAATAGGCGCTTGGTCAGGGAACGGCAGAGCGCAGGGTTTGTGCGCTGGCCCGAGCGGCTACCGAAACGTCGGACCGTCGAAACGTCGGACCATTAAAATAACATCAAATTATATAACAAGCGCAGAATGATTCGGCTACAGCTTTTAAAAAATGAACAATAGATACGGGAACATCATAGTCCAGCTGAGCTGACGGTACGCCGTAGCGTTTAATATATTATGAATGATATCTAACACATGGGTTTGTGGGATGCCGGGATTTCCCTTAACATAAAATCTATCGTTATCGAACAGATTCGTCTGACGACTCATCAGATTCGATAACTGATTTTATGTTAAATACTCACTGCGTTCGTATTGAGGGAAATCCCTATGATTGTTATATAATGGCCTGCGTTATGTTAATATAGCTTGGGTCTTGGGCGGGATTAATAGTTTGGGATTGGCCTTTTCGTCCTTTTAAGCACTCACCTTATTTCTTGGAACACAT
>JBLHWH010000249.1:0-8665 GCA_047628935.1 Halioglobus sp.
TCCTTCTTGCTCATCAGCACTTATCATAACTTCTGTTGTGGCATATATAGTTATTGTTGTATCTCCTATAACAAGACCATTTTCGGATATTTGTACTAAGAACATACCTGATTCATCAAATGTATGGCCCGGTGAAGATAGATTACTAGTACTGCCATCTCCAAAGTCCCATAAAGCATTTGTTACTCCAGTAGGCGGAGTGAATTGTACTGTCAGCGGAGAGCATCCAGAATATATATCAGCGGTCTGTCCAATAAGGCCCAAAGCTGAGAAAAGCGTAAATATGATTGCGGTAATTTTTTTCATATGTTTAAAATTTTATTTGCTCAAAAAATCAACGATTTATATTTAATCATCTACTTGGATGTCTGAGAATGTACACCAGAATCTTAAAAAATAAAAATTTAAGGGCACAAAGAATTAACCAACGACTTTAATTACTTCTTCTGGTCTCTAAAGCTTAGTCTTCGGCGTTTCATTGATATATTTTTCTAAAAAGAAAATGCATTGGCTTAGGTTTGATAGTCTACCAAAGTTTGGGGTTAGAATTAAGATAGGTATTTGCCATTTTGATGAATTGCTCCCGACTAAAACCGCAACTGCAAGTATAATAAGACATTATGTTACCAACATCAGGCGAGTAATACTGGCCGTTTGCATCTTTGCCTTCCCAGATGAACTCGCAGCCATCTTGCCAAACGATATCTGTATCTTCAATGTATGGATCGGCTGGAGTGTCACAAAATCCATCGCCTTCAGTTGCGCAATTAGATCCATCGACTAACTCATTGCCTCCAAAAGTATGCGGTAATCCAAATAGGTGGCCTAACTCATGTATTACTGTTCCTTCTTTGCATTTAAGAACAACAGTAGAACTGGAAACGGAAGCATTCCCTCCGGCGTATCCGCAGAGAGATGGGGATTGCAATTCGCTCGCTAAATATATATTTATTCTATTTTTAACATGAAATAGATTCTTTATCTCAGTGTCTTCTAGATCAGTACCGATGCTATCGAATTCATAGTTTGTAATAGTATCTACGCCACATAATTCAAATCTAGCACAGATAGGTGCAAAGGCATCGGTTGCCCCTGCAAGATCACTTCGTAATTGTTCTGGAGTATAGTTGGCTACACCTAGACTATCCAGAAAAACATGGGCGTGAATTTGGAATGTTTTATTAATACAGGGTAGATCTTTGTTTAGTGTATGCATTTGCCCACTCAAGCTCACAAAGCTGAATACAGTAAGGACAAAAACGAATATTATATTTCTCATATCTAGAATCTTCTTTTTTATAAGTTTGTAATTTGTCTATTGATTATTACTTTAAATAAACGAATCTAAAGTCTTGGGCAATAGATGATTGGCTTCACTTTAGGTTTTTTATTTACGGTAAATATTTTGACTACTCCAAGTTCGTATGCAGCATTATATCCTCCATGATCAGCAATGGTATGATCGTAAGCAAATGACACTAAATAGCCTTTATAATTAGCACCAAGAAGCAGCTGGACAGCATCTCCAACTCTCATTCCTAGTCCAGAAATCAATGAGATGTCACCTTTTTTCTTGAGTAGGTATTCATTCCGAAGTTGGACATTAATATTACTTGCTCCTGGCATAAAGGAGAGATATGCAGATGGTTCCCAGATCATTCTCCTGCTAGATGCTCTTCGGTATTTTGTGTGAAAGTTGAGCCTTCCATTTTCGGCACTAATTCCTGCAGGGGCGAGTGTAATCGAGGTGTCTTGAGAGGTTGATGTAGGGGCTAAAAATTTTAATTCTGAATTTAGCACATTCATAAAGGATCCTCCAATTTCAAATTTTGAGTACTTATCAATGTTTCCTTTGTATAATAACCCAATATTAAGGTGGCTTGTAGCCGTACTGTAGGATTCTGTTAATGACTTTCCTTTGATTCTTTCTAAATCAGGATCATTTGTACCACCTAGCCCCATAAACTCTGTAAATGCATTTAATGGATCATAGCCTCTTTTTGCGAATCCGTATTGTACACCAAGCGTAACTACATTTTTAAATTTTTTGTCCAAGCCAATATGATATGAGACTCCTGGATAAAATCCTGACCAAGTCTGACTCACATCTCCCGCTCTATCGTAGAATAAAGTAGCACCAACGCCTACCCAGTGTTGCTTGCTCAATCCAAAAACAATAGGAGAATCAATAAATAATCCTCCACTGGTATATGGGAGATTAGCGGATGGTCTCCATTGATCTCTAATTATAAGTCCAGCTCGATATGTTCCAGCGTAAGCGCCTGTCTGGGCGGGATTAAAATAAGTAGGTAGGATATCATTATTGGTAAAGTGAATACTCTGACTAAACATATAGCTTGAGGACAAGCAAAAAGCCATAATAAAAGTAAATTGTAAAATGATTCTTTTCATACTATTGGGTTGTGGTTTATCATATATGATCGCGTAATTGAAAACCATCATATATTAGATTACCAATGTACTAATAAACGTTGCATTTGAAAGCAGATTTATTATAAAATAAATGTCGTGGTCGATATCAGAGGTTTAATCATTCGAAATAGTTGGCTCTATGATTTCTTCATCAATGTTCTATGAATCTTCAATATTTGATGAATGAGTGATGCCTCGCCACTATTGTCAATAATGAAATCCGCAACTTTCTTCTTTTCTTTTTCAGGAAGTTGATTATCAATCCTACGTTTGACTTGGTCAAAATTAGATTTATCGCGTTTTAATACTCGTTTGATTCTCATTTCGACTGGGGCGGTCACTACAATGAGATAGTCTAATTGTTTATAGGACCCATTTTCTACTAAAAGCGCTGCTTCTTGAAGTGTATATTTACTCTTTTGAGAGTTGCTCCATCTAAGAGCATCTTTTCTTACCGCAGGATGAACGAGGTTATTCAATTGTGCTAGCTTTTCTTTATCTGAAAATACAATAGTAGCTACATAGTTTCTATTTAATCTTCCATTTCTGTAATATGCTTCTTTACCTAATAATAACTTGACTTGAGATTTTAGCTCTTTATTATGGTTCATCAGCCGTTTGGCTTCAGTGTCTGCGTAATATACAGGAATATCTAGTTGTTCGAATATCTTGCAAACAGTTGTTTTTCCTGATCCTATTCCGCCTGTTACTCCAACACTAATCATCCCTTTCTATTTTATCAATCTTACAAAATGGAATAGTAGTTTTATCAGTTATTTGCTCAGTGCTGATTTGAAGTAGTTTTGCTTTTAGGTTAATAAGAGATTGATCTATTTTGCCTCTTGGTACTTCGATTTCTATAAATGGTACTGCTTCAAAAACCTTATTAGTAATGTTTAAATCCAAAGATTTAGTCACATTTAGCACATGTCCCATTTCGCCATATTCAAAAGTTAATCTGTAGATATCTGATAGCACTCGATTTATCTTTTCTCCTATCTCTAGCGCTTCATGGGCAGAAGTTTTATAAGCATGAATGAGACCGGATGCACCCAGTTTTGTCCCTCCAAAATACCTGACAACAATAATAAGGACATCACTCACATTATGACTAAGAAATTGACCGTATATAGGTTTCCCAGCCGTTCCTGATGGTTCTCCATCATCATTGGTTCTGTATATGTCACCCTCTATTCCGATACGATATGCATAACAAAAATGTCTTGCCTTAGGATGCATGTCCTTTACTTCAGATTGGTAATATTCTACATCTTCAATAGAGCGAACGGGGTAGGCATAGGCCAAGAATTTACTTCCTTTTTCCTTATACTCTCCTTCTGAAGGGGCAGATAATATTTGGTATGTGTCTTTTATTAGTTTGGTCATAATTTTAGAGGTGGGAAGATAGAAAATTTATAGTCTCTAATCGATATTTTGATTTTGCTCATTTTATAAATTTAGTTTAAAATGTAAATTATAACTACTCAGCCGAAACGCATATAAATAATAGCAAAAGGGTTTTGAATAGATAAACTAATTCTAATCGGTGGCTTAATAATAGGTTAAATTAGAATAATTTCGCTTTTCTATATTACGTTGATCTATTTGAGATCATTACCTCTGCGGGCAAGGTTCGTTTAAAATCAATCATTTTCTAAAATTCTGTAGGGATTGCCGTATTTTAGAAAAGTAAGCACCGTAGTTACTGAATCCTATAGGTGAAAAGCTATATTTTGTATATTCTTTTATACTATTTACAAAGCTTAACATTTATTTACAAATTACAATTGGTCTTCTTAAAAACAAGGTTGTAAATTTATCGTGTCGATTTTTTTATAGTAAAATGGATAAGCGTTCTAAGATGTTAACCTCTCAAGTGAATTTATAGTAATCGAAACAATGAGCATGCAGTATTCTGAAGTATTACCTGATGATGTTTTTACCCGCCATGTAGAGAGCTATTGGTATGTGAACTCATGTTTTGGTACAGAGGAGTCTCCAATTGAATTGCTCCTGCCAACCTGTACATTTAATATTATAATTACAGACCAACCTTGTTTTGTGAAATTAAGAGTAGAAAGTGAGTGGATTCCTCTTAATCCAGGTGCTGTATTTTTTGGACAGAGGAATAGCTGCATCCAAATCAAATCTAACAAACCATTAGATTTAATTGGAATTAGGTTTAAGCCTTTTGCTTTTGCAAATATTATTAATACTCCGGTTTTCCAATTGAACGATGATATCATTCCACTACATAAGATATTTACAATCAAACCAATTACATCTTCATTGATAGAAAGTATTTTGATAACAAAAGAAATATCTAAGTTAACTAGATTGATGGATGAGTTGATGTTTGACCTTTTTAATCAATCATTATCCATTGACGAACAATTGAGGGCCCAGTTAAATTATATATTAGATCGAAAGGGCATTGTTAAAATAAGAGATATATTCGAAGAATTCAAAGTGAGCAAGGTTACTCTACATAAGAACTTTATAAATAAGGTTGGGTTAACGCCTAAGAAAGTATCTCAAATATGGAGAATGAATCATTTACTTCAAATGAAGGAAGAGTTTCCAAAAGAAAACTTAACATCTCTTTGCCTAAGTGCAGGATTCTACGACCAAGCTCATTTTATTAAGGATTTTAAACTTTTATTTGGAGTGCCGCCTCGTAAATTCTTTAGTCAAAATAGTCACCTTCTTAAATTATCACACTTAAATATCTCAAAACGGTTTACGAATCAATATGACCCTCGAATTTTTTAAAGTTGTGTTCTCTTCTAGATTAACTGTTTCTGCAAGAGGTTAACTTTTTTACAATTTATTGATTACCATTTCATCTACATTTGTTGCTTTTAAAAATTCAAATTATGAAATTAGCATTAAGGTTATCAGTTTACTTGATCGTATCATTCTTATGTTTCAATACGTCAGCACAAGAAAATCATCTAACTAAAGAGTATAAAAAGCAATCTATTCAAACGCTATCGCAGCTAATGAATGACTTTTATGTTTTTCCTGAAGTAGCGAAATCTACGGAAGAGTATCTTATGGTGCAACTTGGTAAAGGACATTTTGATCAGTTTGATAATGATGAATCATTCGCTAAGGCACTTACAGAATCAGTACAATCTATCAATAAAGATAAACACATGCGGATATGGGAAAATAAGCCATATGAAGCGCCTGAGCAGACTCCAGAGAGACTGATTGAAGAACAACTAGATCGACGAAACAGACGCAGAAACTACAATGATGGATTTAGTTCTGTGAAAATCATGGAAGGAAATGTAGGCTATTTGGATCTGAGAAGTTTTGCAGGTGTAGGGAGCGGAAAGGAATTTGCTGATGCATATATGAAACTAATAGCACAAACTGATGCTGTGATTATAGATGTGAGTAAAAATGGAGGAGGAGATCCCGCTATGGTTCAATATTTATGTAGTTTTTTCTTCAAGGATAAAGTGCATCTCAATAGCCTATATTTTAGAGAAGGAGATCGGACTATGGATTTTTATACATTAGAAGTGGTGGGAGGAGTGAAAATGACTGATATTCCATTGTTTGTGATTACTGGAGAAAAAACATTTTCTGGTGCTGAAGAGTTTTCTTATAATATGCAAACACAAAAAAGAGCGACACTCATTGGTGTAACTACTGGAGGAGGAGCTAATCCAGGTGGAACTCGAGGAATCAATCAGAACTTGAGTGTATTCATACCGACAGGGATGGCGATCAATCCTATCACCAAAACGAATTGGGAAGGAGTAGGGGTTATACCAGAAATAAAAACCTCTGCTGAAGAAGCTTTAGGGAAAGCTCACGAACTTGCAATGCCAGCTGCAGAGTCTTATAGAAATGAAAATAAAGTGAAGTTTACAAAGATGTTTACTGAACTTAATTCCACATTGGATTCCTATAAAAAAGGACAATCGGAAGATGTTATTGTAAATTCAATCAAAAAATGTCTGGATTCAAAAATATTAGGGGAAAGTGATATTAATATGCTGGGGTATTCTTATTTGACGAAATATGAAAAACCTGCTACTGCTGAATCTATCTTCAAAACGAATACCGTTCTATTTCCAAATTCCTCGAATGTATTTGATAGTTATGCTGAAGCATTAATGATGAAAGGAAACTTAGAGTTGTCTGCTGAGAATTATCAAAAAGCGATCAATATCTCTACTGAAAATGATGATGGTAATGTAGAATTCTACCAAGCGAATTTGGACAAGGTTAAAACGTTGATAAAAGAAAAGAAATAGAAGGTTGATTATAAAATAGCTAGTCTTTTTCCATTTTGGAGAAAGGCTAGTTGTTATTCTTAGAATTACTTTTAAAGATGTGGATTGTTCTATATATTCAATGTTCTTGGTATTTAAAGTGCCAGCAAATCCTTTTGGAATCATATAGTTATCGTATGAAACAATAGTCTCAGTTGTCTCAGCAACAGTCTTAAGTTGGTAATGGTATTTGTAATGTTTATTACGGAGACATACTTTTAGGATACTTCAATGAAAAGCTCATTGACATCAAGGAAACATACTTAAGCGCTTTAAAATAAAAATATATGAAAAAAGTATTTATTATCATTATCGCACTAATTTCTGCATTTAGTTCTCACGCTCATTTGAAAATAGATGAAAACACTGCAATAGAAAAAACTGTTTTAAACTACATTGAGAACTTCTTTGAAAACAACTATGATGCAATGAATGAATCATTACACCCAAGACTTGCTAGGAGAGGCCTAAATCCAGACGGTACATTAAGTGATGATTTTCCCCCTAAGAAATTAAAAGAACTTATGCTAACGAAACAAAGAATTGATTTAAAACATCAATATAATGTTGTAGAAGATATTACTATCTATGGTAATATGGCCAATGCAAGCCTGAGAACTGGATACCCAAAACTTAAATGGACTGAATTTCTTCATCTTATGAAAAATGAAGGGGAATGGAAAATTATTAATGTGTTTTGGGAGTTCAAAAAAGTAGAAGAAAAAAAATAGGATTGTAAGCATATAGCAATGGTTATAATTAATAAGGATTTCGCTGCTTTACATAAAGCTTAGAGCTCAAATCAAGTCCACTAAATCTTTTAATTTTATAAATGAAATCATTAGACCAAATAGGAAGTTTGGCCTACGTACTTAATCGAAAGTTCACGTATTTTAATTCATGGACGAACCTTAGCCGAGACGTTATAAAATACAATTGGTTTAATTGTCACCTTAACCAAAGCCGATTTAACAAACGATTACCATATATTTGAATCATGAAGAGGATAATGATTTTAGGATGTTGTGGAGCTGGCAAGTCTACTTTAGCAAGGCAATTACATGAAATCACTAAACTACCTTTATATCATCTAGATCAATATTATTGGAAAGAAAATTGGACTGAAACACCTATTGATAAATGGAAACCAATTGTAACTGAACTTGCAAATAAAGAAGAATGGATTATTGATGGCAATTATGGCGGAACATATAAGCCAAGAATGGATAGAGCGGATACGATTATCTATCTCAAATATAATACACTGCAGTGCTTATATCGAGTCACCAAACGAATTTTGAAATACCATGGAAAAGTAAGGCCAGATATGCCTGATGGGTGTCGTGAAAGATTTGACTTTGAGTTTTTGCATTATGTTGCCACATACAATCTAATCAGAGGGAAGTCGATTCTGAAAAAGTTGAACAGTTTTGAGACTGATAAGCGGATTGTTGTTTTGGGTTCTGATAATGAAGTGAATAGGCTTTTGAAGACATTAGGATATTAGTCACAGAGCTTTGTGTTTTGCTTTATTTTATTAAATATTTTAGAGCAGTCCTAGACCACTTTATAGATTTTTGCGTCTTTTAGGTAAACTATATCATTATGCGATTATTCTCTCTTACATTATTGTTTCTACTAGTACAAACTAGTCTAATATCTCAAATTTATCTCTCCTCACAAAGTGATGTTGATGAATTTAACATTAACCATCCTTCATCAACTTTAGAAAACTCGCTCTATATTAGAACCGATAAAGTTTTAAATTTGGATAGCCTTTATAACCTAGTCTCAATTAGTGGTTTTTTAATCATTAAGTGTAAAGTTTCACCACGTTGTTAGTTAATTTTTGTTTCCCTAGCTCCCATTGTCCTAGGACAATGGGAGCTAGGGAAACAAAAAGCGACAAAAAGTAAAGCTGTTTTATTAATTTTGTTTCG
>JBLHWH010000250.1:0-8505 GCA_047628935.1 Halioglobus sp.
ATTCGCATATCTTGGAGGAGGTGGAACACTTGAAATTGGAAATGATTGTATAGTAGGCCAATACTTTAGTTGTCATCCTGAAAATCACAATTACTCTATAATTGAAGTGCCAATTCGCATGCAAGGTGTTACCCACCAAGGTATAAAGATTGGAAACAATTGCTGGATTGGCAGTAAAGCAACAGTTCTCGATGGTGTAGAAATCGGTGCAGGATGCATAATAGCAGCTGGAGCGGTAGTCACTAAATCATTCCCTAGCAATAGTATAATAGCGGGTGTGCCTGCAAAAATGATAAAGAGAAGAAATGGATAAAATAAAAACAATATTAGCTACAGCATATGCAGTTAATCCATACAAAGGATCAGAAGATGGAATGGGATGGAATGGGATTTATCAAATTGCAAGATTCAATAAAGTAATAGCTATAACTAGGGAGAATAATCAAGTTCATATTGAAAAGTATATGTTAGAGAATCCGGACTCTAGTTATGATAATATTCAATTTCTATATTTTGATCTTCCAAAATGGATGCGGTTTTGGAAAAAAAAGAGTAGAGGAGCAATGCTTTATTATTGGATGTGGCAAAGGTCTATTCCATCTTTTGTTGTTAAACAAAAAATTAAATGTGACATTGTTCATAATTTAAATTTTCATAATGATTGGACCCCTTCTTACCTGCATAAAGTTGGTCTTCCTTTTGTTTGGGGGCCCATAGGACATCACCCTTTAATACCTGCTCAGTATTTAAAACCGTACGATAGAAAATATATTATAAAAAATCGATTGACTTGGAGTGTTAAAAAACTCTTTTGGAATTATTCTAGGGGCCTTAAACAAACAATATCGAATGCCAAATATATATTATGCATGAATAGTAGTGTAGTTGATGTTATCTCACTTTCGAAAACAAACTTTAGTATTATTCCATCAGTAGCCACAGAGGACTATGGATATAATCAGAATTCTCATAATGGAAAATTTAAACTCATTTCTGTTGGTAGACTGGTGCCGCTAAAAGGTTTTGATTTAAGCATATCTGCGTTTGCTAAATTTATTAAAGATAGAAGTGAAGATGAACGAAAAGAATGCGAATTAATAATTGTTGGAAGTGGTCCTGAAAAGCTATTTCTTCAAAATTTAGCAAAGGAGAAAACTATTAGCCAATACGTCAAATTTATAGATTGGATAGAACGCTCCGAACTTTTGGAGATGTATAATCACGTTTCTGTTTTCCTTTTTCCTTCGCATGAGGGAGCGGGTATGGTAGTTGCAGAAGCATTGTCTTTTGGTTTGCCAGTGATTTGCTTAGATAACTGTGGACCAGGAGAATTCATTGATGAAAATTGTGGTTTCTCAGTTCCTGAGCAAGATTATAACTCAACGGTTAAGGAACTTAGTCTAGGTATTTCAAAACTTTTTGAAAATCCTTTTCTACTTGCAAGAATGAGTAAAAGTGCACGGCAACAATTCGAACATAATTTTAACTGGAATAAAAGAGGAGAACAATTTCAATCAATTTATAAAACGTTTTAATTATGAGAATTTATACATTTCACTTGTTCAATGATTATAGCGGAAGCCCTAAAGTATTAATGCAATCTATAAAAGGTTGGGTGAAAGAGGGACACAAAGTAACGGTAGTGACATGCAGAGGGAGAAAGGGTTTTTTGTCAGAGATTACTGGAGTGGATTATGAATATTTCTGGTACAGATTGGGCGCCAACAAATTTTTAAAGCTTTTATTTTTATTATGGAGTCAATTTTTGCTATTTAAAAAACTACTTTTTGTTGTAAATAAAGAAGACCTCATTTATATCAATACTGTATTACCGTTTGGAGCTGCCTTTTTGGGGTTAGCAAAACGATGTAGAATTATCTATCATATTCACGAGACGAGTATAAAGCCATTGATATTGAAAAAAATGCTTTTTGGTATGGTAAGCCTTTCATCTGATGAGGTGATATATGTTTCTAAATTCTTAGCGCAACAAGAAAAGTTAAGTTGCAAAAAGAAATATATCCTTCATAATGCTATTGAGAATGATTTTTTGAATGTCGCTTCATCAAAACGAAAGGATTCGATTTCGTATAGAAATGTTCTTATGGTGTGTTCTCTTAAAGGGTATAAAGGAGTATATGAGTTTGTAGAATTGGCTGGTATTCACAAAAAATATCATTTTAAACTGGTCGTAAATGCATCTCAAAAAGAGGTTGATCAATTTTTTTCATTGCAAACGCTACCGCAAAACCTTAAAATATTTTCTACTCAAACAAATCTGCATCCATATTTTTTATGGGCAGATGTGGTGCTCAATCTTTCTCGGCCTGATCAGTGGGTAGAAACTTTTGGACTTACTATTATAGAGGCAATGGCTTATGGGTTACCAGTAGTTGTGCCTCCTGTGGGCGGAGTGACGGAATTGGTAGAAGATGGAATAAATGGTTTTTTTGCAAACAGCAGAAATCTGAGTGATGTTTCAAAAAGGGTAACTGATATACTTGAAAATCGCAATTTATATACTCAGATGAGAAATAGTGCGCTACAAAAGATAGGAAGCTTCAACGAAGACCTTTTTGTGAGTAAAAGCTTAGAAATAATAAAATCTGGATCTACGGAATCTTTGATACTTACTAATGATTTAAAAATTCAATATAATGATTAATAAAAAAAAGAAAGTTGCAGTAATCGGAACTGTTGGGTTACCTGCTAATTATGGTGGATTTGAAACATTGACAGACCATCTAGTCAGAAATTTGGGTGAAGAGTATGACATAACAGTGTATTGTTCTAAAAATAGATACAAAGCCGAGGATCGTAAAGAAAAGTACTTAAATGCTAAATTAGTCCATTTGCCGTTCAATGCCAATGGGGTCCAAAGTATCATATATGATTCTTATTCCATCTTACACTCTTTATTTTTTGCTGACGTTTTACTTATTCTTGGAGTAGCGGGAGCATGGATTTTACCCTTTGTAAAGTTATTTACAAATAAAAAAGTCATCATTTCAATTGATGGTATTGAATGGAAAAGGGATAAGTGGAATTTATTAGCAAAATGTTATTTATGGTGGGCAGAAAAGATTGCTGTTAAATATTCGGATATCGATATTTCTGACAACGAATCTATACAAGATTATACTGCTTATAGATATGGAAGCTTAAGTAGGATTATAGAATATGGAGCCGATCACACTTTATTTGTGAAACCAGAAGATGAGGACAAAAAAAAATATCCATTTCTGAAGATGCCTTATGCTTGTAAGGTCTGTAGAATCGAGCCTGAAAATAATGTTCATGAAGTATTGAAGGCATTTTCTGAATTACCTAAACATGTAATTGTTGTGATTGGTAATTGGAAAAATAGCACATACGGAAGAGCTCTGAGTGCTAAATATGATCGATGTGCAAATATTATAATGCTTGATCCGATTTACGACCAAAGAACATTGGATATGGTCAGAGGTAACTCATTGGTCTATATACATGGGCACTCTGCAGGGGGAACCAATCCTTCTTTAGTTGAAGCTATGTATTTAGAGCTTCCGGTAATAGCCTTTAGAGTGTCTTATAATAAGACTACTACTGAAGGTCAAGCGCTCTACTTTAAAGACTCAAAGGAGCTGAAGTCTATTGTTGAGACCGTTGGCATGCTTAAGCTCAAAGCATTATCTATAGCAATGAAAGAAATTGCTACGCGAAGATACGTATGGAAAGTAATTGCTAAAAAGTATGACTTTTACTTGAAAGGGGTTTTTGTGTCTAGTAAAAAAGATAGGGTATTACCTGAGCTTGCTAATATTAGGGAGACGATCCTATTGGAAAATAGTGCAGCACATTTAAAATTTCAAAACTTATTTTTCGAGAAATAGATAAAAAATAAATTATGAACTTATTTTCTGAATTATTATTAACGTGTACCATGGCATTGACGCTGACCTTGATATTTATTCCTGTATTAAAAAAAATAGCAATTCGAATTGGACTAGTCGATAAGCCCAATTATCGTAAAATACATACTAAACCAGTTCCATTAGTTGGGGGCATAGCAATAGTTTTATCTGCAATGTTGGCTCTTCTCATAAGTAGTACCTTTATATCAGGTGTTTTGGAAGTTGCCGTTACATTAGGCGCAGGTATAGTATTAATGTTTACAGGCTTAATAGATGATAGAATGGATGTTAATCCAATCTATCGCTTAATAATTCAATTAGGATGTGCATTTGCCATAGCTTCTACGGGAAATAGAATTACCTCATTTTATGGTATTTTTGGTATTCATGAGATTTCTATCATATGGCAATATTTCTTTACTTTAATAATTGTTACAGGTGTAGTCAATGCTTTTAACCTGATGGACGGTATCGACGGTTTAGCAGGAGGGTTTGGTATAGTGGGGTTTTCAATATTATCAATATTATCTTTTATACTTTCTGATTATGTATACTTAATTCTTTTTGTCGCTTTAATTGGAGCGACACTTGGCTTTTTGAGATTTAATCTAAGTAAGGACAAAATATTCTTAGGAGATGGGGGGGCACTTTTTATGGGTTTTGTATTAGTTGTTTCAGGTATAAATATTATAGAAAAGTCAAGTGCACTTGTAACCAGCAATCAACCAATGATCTTGATAGTTGTGATTGGTATTTTTCTTCTCCCTGTGTTGGATTCATTAAGGGTCTATTTTAGTCGAATTATGAATGGACACTCTCCATTTAAAGCGGATAAAAACCATATTCATCATCTTATTCTACTTTTAGATATTAGCCACAAACAGACCTCCTTTCTTATTCTCTCATTGGCTCTTTTGTTTCTAGTTTTATTCTTTATTTTAATAAATTTCTTTTCTCTAACAACTGTGTTAGTTCTGGGCGTATTAACATTCTTTTGGTTTGCAAGTGTTTTAAATTTGAACAAGAAAGTCCAAGAGTGGAGTGTTAAAATCAAAAATATTGAGAAAGATTAATTCGGGGCTATAGAAAATCAAGATTGACAATGTAAGGTGGGTGTTCTTTTATAAAACTTAGATGTTGTATGACTATCAATTGATTCCATACTTCCATGAATGATATGGTTTCCTTTCGCTATGATTATTATTCATATAACCTCCTATATTTTCAAAATAGAGAATAGAATAATAAGACACATTTAAGATGTATTCCTTCCTTTCTTATATAAACGTAGTCTTTTTATTTCTTCTATAATTAGTGGTGTCTTTGATCTTGTAAATGTTTCAAATTCACTAAACCATTGATCTAATTTTGATTTAGTCAGTGAATCTAAAATAGGTTCGACCGTTTCTATGGTTTTAGTTACCTTACTAATACCTACCATAGTAAATGTTGGTTTTATTCTATGTAGTTGTTTTTTTAAATTTATCAGGTCATTAGTACTGATACTATCTTTTATCAGCAAGATATCATCTTCTATGATCTCTAAATAAGTTTCGAACATATCGAGTGCATACTCCGAATCATTACCATAAGCATCTTTCAGATATTCTGAATCAAGGTATTCAGAAAAAGCAAAATCTTTTTCTGAAACAATTTTACTTTCAGAACTATTCAAATATTTACCGATGATTTCATGGAGCTGGTCAGGAGTAAAGGGTTTTGATAAGAAATCAGTCATTCCTGCCTTTAAAGCGAGCCTCTTCTTACTTAGAAAAGTAGAAGCGGTCAGTGCAACTATTGGAGTTTGTGAGTTGATGTTTTTAGATTCTCTTATAAGTTGAGTCGCTTCAAATCCACCTATAATAGGCATTTGAAGATCTATAAAAATGAGATCGTAATCATTTTCTAGGGATAGATCGTAAGCTTCTTTGCCATTTAAGGCAACATGATGTTCTATCTTCCACTTTTTCATGAGTGAGGTGATATATTTAAGATTCATAGCGTTGTCTTCTACTATGAGAATTGTATTTTTGTCTGTGTTAAGTTTATTAAGAAGAGATATTTTATTCTCAACTCTAGGTAAGGCACTTGACTTTTTCATTTCTAGTTCGAAACTAAAAGTACTTCCCTCACCTTGAATAGATGAAACGGTTAATTTGCCTCCAAGCAATTTTACCAGCTGATAAGAAATACTCAATCCTAATCCACTTCCCCCAAATTTGGGCCTAATCGTATTATTGGCCTGCTTGAATTCTTGGAATATCTGATTTGTTTCTATTTCTGATATGCCTATTCCAGTATCCTTCACTTGAAATCCAATTGTTGCTGTGTTTGTGTTGTCAGAAACTACATTGATGATCAATTCTACTGATCCAGAGCTTGTAAATTTTTGTGCATTCCCAAGCAGATTGATTAGGACTTGATTGATGAGTTGAGGATCAGAACTTAATGAAGATTGGATATTAAGATCACATGAATACTTAAAATCTACGTCAGTGTCTTGGTCCTGTTTTTTGAATGTCTTCACAAGTTTTTCTCCAAGTGATCTTATGTTAAACGGTCTATTTTGTACTTCTAGAGAACCAGCATCGATCTTAGAGATGTCTAATATATCTGATATAAGTGTTTTTAAGATTGATGCAGAATTATTCAATGTATCGATAAAATCAGTCTGTTCTTCATCTAACTGAGTATCCATCAGAAGATGACTCATACCTATAATTGCATTTAACGGAGTCCGTATTTCATGACTCATATTTGCTAAGAAAGCTTTCTCAGCTTGCTGTGCTTTTACGGCCTTTCTTCTTGAAATTTCCAATTGACTTTCAAGTTCTTTTCTATCAGTAATATCATGGTGAACTCCGATCGATCCTATTACATTTCCTTTTACATCATAAAATGGGGCACCACTAATAATGACCCAAATTTCAGAACCATCTTTCCTTTTTAGTTTTACCTCATATACACCAGTTTTTCCCTGAAGTCTTTTTTTATCTTCGAGATCAATTGTATTGTCGAACTCTTCCACTAAAAGTATTGCTTTAGCATTTTTTCCTACTAATTCATCTCCTTTATAACCTAACATCATATTAAATCTGTCGTAGACTCTTAATATGTTACCTTTATTATCGACTTCCAAGAGGCCTAATTCCATGTTTTCAATGATACTTCGATACTTCATTTCACTTTTTTGCAATTCGATTTTGGCTAGTGCAAGTGCCAGTTCAGTTGCCTTTCTCTGAGTAATATCTCTAGCTACAGCGGTGAAATAAACTGTACCTTCCGAATCAATAATTCTATTTACATTTTGACCTACCCAAAAAACGTCTCCGCTTTTCGATACAATCCTAAATTCGTGATAATCTGTGGATATTTCTGAATCTCGCACCTCGGTATAGTACTTAAATTCAGATTCTAGATCTTCTTCAGGAATAAATTCAGTGTATCTTCGACCAATTATTTCTTCTTCAGTATAACCAAACCTCTTAATCCCTATTTTATTGATAAATAGAAAATACCCTTCGTCGTCGATCCTGTAAATAATATCTCTTGCTTTTTCTATTACTGTCCTGTATTGCTCTTCACTTACTGCTAGGGATTTCGTTCGTATTGCAATTTCACTTTCAAGATTTTGGTTTAGTTCGCGTAACGATTCATTAGCTTTGAATAGTTCATAAGCTTTAGTTTCAAGAATTGACTCTGCCTGCTTTCTTGCTAGCTTTTCCCTTTCTAGTTTTTTCTTTAAGAGTGATATCTCATCCATACTAGGGTTGCTTTATCGTGAATTTAACTATTGATCCGTCATTACTTATCATTTCTTTCTCTATGATGTGAGATGTATTGTAATGAGCAATAGATTTTTCTATTAAACTTTCAGCTAAAGCGGCCATTTTTCTTTCGCTTCTATATGTCATTTCTAAACTACCATCTTCAAGATGCCTAGTTTCGAATTTTGGCAATATTGCATCAGGATATAGTTTCAATACCTCTCCATGAATGTGACTATCTATTGAAATTAAAAAATCGAATGGATTGTCTACAGCACTAAAAAACTGAGGGTAAGATTTTAGAAATGCATTAAATAGATATTCTCCAAAAGCTTTCAACAATAGTTGAGAATCAATTCCTGACCTCTTAGATAGGTTGCCGAGTAGCCGTGCAACCTCACTATGGTGATAAGTACCTATTGATGTATATATGCCGTTTGACGGCAGTTCTGATTCCTCAATAATGGTGTCGACCATTTCATAGCCAAATTTATTTTCCACCATTTCTAAGAATTCGGTAAATATTATTCCTTTCATATTGCGAATTAATAATTATACTACATAAAGATAAAATACGAATATATTCAATCAAAATACGATTTTTTTATTTCTTTAAACACTTTTGATTTGTTGTCTGGCAAAATTTAAAGTTATTAGAGAGCAGTTACGAAAAATAATTCACTTTTTGATATAGCGTTATTATGGTTTTGGTACACAAGAGTCAATTTAAAATATAGTTACCTATGTGATTTTAATACTTAAATTCTCCGATGCTTGCGTCGGAGTCATAAAAAGATGTTTTTGCATAAAAACGCCTTATCACAAAAAAGATCCGAATACCGACC
>JBLHWH010000251.1:0-8392 GCA_047628935.1 Halioglobus sp.
TGAATCCTTGGTCCAAGACTGGGTAGTCAGATTACACAATAAAATGAAACAACTAAGTGCTGCCTCAAATTTAGATTACTTAGTATGACAATGGAATACATTTTCAGCAAGCCCTAAGTATAAACTCAGGTTTAATTCATAATAAACATAGTATTAATGGATGATAAATCACAGAGAGCACATGTTTTTAAAAGTCAATTGGATATTAGCCCAGATTGTCAATGCTTTTTGAAACGCCAAATTACCAAATTTGAATTATTTCCAAGATGACATTAAAGTTTTGTAAGTGTTTTGCTCACTATCAACTAAGAAAGCACTCTGGGTTAATAATTGAATTATTATAACCATGAAATAAACAAAGTAAGATATTTATATATCAAAGTGCAAATAAAATACTTGACTCATTGTTCCATGCCTATTTCACTACCCACCATGTTTTGGGGAAATAGTGCTTATGAACTTGATAAGAAATTCAAACTGATTATTGGGAGCAGACCAGTTGGTTATTTCCAATATAGTATGTCGATTTTCAACTTTAGTTTTAATAACTACACTAACAGAATTAATTTATGGAATCCTTTTTTTAATATATCAATTTCCAATATGCGACTTTTTAATTTCGGAACCTGATACCAACAAGGTCTGAAGGACTGATACAACAAAGCGATGGCTGAAAAGCCATCGTTACAAAATGGAGGCATAAATAAGGCATGAAAGGCCGATTTCGAAGGTGCAAAACGTTTAGATAATGGTAAGAATTCGGGGTCAGCCCTACAAGCTTCAAAAAAAGCGGTAAACATATAAACGATGGTCTATCGGACATCGGTAATAGGGATCAGCCCTTCAGGCTTCGATTATCAAGTCGAACATATTATTTTAAAAGGTGTGCAATCTGTTTTACACAATATAAAACTTTTTCCCAAGTCTCTCCTTGAATTTTTTCGTATCATAACCCTTCTTCCCTAAATCACTATTGATGTTAATTTTCATTGCCTCAAGCGAACTTCTATCATCCTTACCATAGAGGACTGGCTGAAAATCAATAAAGCTTTCTAGGATAGAAATTCTATATTCCAGTTCTTCTATTCTATGTTCTAGCCTATTATTCTTTTCTTGTGTGTCTATATGTAATCTTAAAATTTATATAAAAACTATTTTTTAACCAACAACCTCTTAGTCACCGCCTTCTTTCCATTATCTATTGTTATGTTATAGAGTCCATTATTAAGCGATTGTGACAAGTCAAGAGAATGGATATCAGTAAACATGGATTTGCTAAGAACTAACTTTCCAGTATTATCAGTAATTTCAACTGAGACTTCCGTATCAGAAAATGTGCTTAGATCCATCTTGAAAATACCATTAGTTGGATTTGGGGATATTGAGAATTCTTGCATTACTAACGCCTCTTCAACTTCTTCAGTTGCAGTAGAAAGGTCTCCATCTATCACAAATAAGCCTTCTTGCATATCTGAAACTAAGATGTTACCAGAAGGAAGTAAAGGATAGACTCCCCAAGCACCTCTATAAAGTCCATTTGTAGGAGGAAACTTACTGGTAGGGTAGTGCATTTCTCTTACAGGATTAATAGGATCTGATATATCATATACTTGCAGTCCATCGAAGTAGTACGATACATAAAGTTTATCTCCTTTTACAATTTGATTGTGTGGTATTGTGATGTTCTCCGACTCCGCGTTGAATAATGTAGGAATATCAATATCTGGAAGGTTTCTTAGATCAAGTACTTTCATGTCACTTCCAAATGTCTCATCTGCCATATAGTAAAAATCACCATCATCAGTCAACCAACCTGAATGATTGTATCCTGATTGTGGATATTCCGAAGGGCTGAGTACACTGATTACATTTGGATTATCCACATCAGCAAAGTCGACAATAGCAAATCCACTTGGTCCTAGGTTAAGATAAGCGGTATCATTCCTAACATAAGCATCATGCACTTGTGAGATAGAGTAACCATCAAGATTAGAATATGATCCTAAAACTTTTGGATCTAAAGGGTCCGCAATATCAAATATTCTCATCGGGGAAAATCCAAAAGCATCACCATTTGATATCAATGAGTACAATCTGTCTTTAGAAGCATCGATAAAGATGTTATGACTTCTAGTGAAAAACTCAGAGTCGTCATATACTACTTCAATAGCATCTGGCAGTTGGGTGATATCTATGATCTGAAGGGCTGTATTAGAGCCTTCATCTGCTATAGAATATAAGTATCCTTTATGATCATGGAAATCTCTGTGAATGATAGCGCCACCTGTAGTTCCTCCTACTATAACAAACAACTCTGTAGGATTATTCGGATCGGTTACATCTATGATGTGCGTACCAAGCGTTGTCCCTACTACAGCAAATTCATGATCATTGATTGCAAGACCCCACACTTCATTATACGTATTATCATGCGCATTCGATGCTGGTAAATCAGGGTTAGTCCAGGTACCTAATAAAGTGCCTTCCACCGCTTGTCCAAATGAACTTTGTAGTAATATTGAAAAGAAAAAAAGTAACGTATATTTCATATCTATCTATTTGTGAGTTATCATTTCTAAACTGAATCTAGATTATTAAGTCAGTATGTAATCATTTTACTGTGAGTCAACACCATAAAATAATTATACAAATCAAACAAATCAAACGACTCAGCGGAATCCAAATCTAGTAAATTAATCTCTTCTAATATTCGACTTTGGCCTTACTAACTCCATTTCTTCTATCAAATGTCCTGCTCCACCTAACTTATCGATAATAAATAGTACATATCTCGCATCTACCATGATGTTTCTACAGATCGAAGCATCATAATTGATATCACTCATAGTCCCTTCCCACACTCTATCAAAGTTGAGGCCGATCAAGTTTCCATAACCATCGATTGCTGGGCTACCACTATTGCCTCCAGTGGTATGATTCGTACCTAGGAAGCATACGGGTACACTTCCTGTTTTATCTGCATATTGACCATAGTCCTTATTCTCAATCAGGCTGATTAATTTTGCAGGCACATCAAATTCATAGTCACCTGGAACATACTTTTCCATGATTCCTTCCACATGAGAAAACGGAAGATATCTCACGGCATCTCTAGGAGCATATCCATTTACTTTTCCATAAGATACCCTCATTGTACTATTTGCATCTGGCCAGAATCTTTTTTCTTTGAATGTCAGCATTTGACCTTTCATATACAGCCTTTGCAGACTATCTATTTGACTCTTGTGTATATTGTACGGCGAAGATATTTTACTGCTATACAGACTATTCCAATCAGAATAAAACTGATACATTGGATCTTCCTTCATTGTTTTTACTGCAACTTCCGGTTCCATACTTAAGATTCGCATCATAACATCCTTCTTAGGGAAGTTACTCTTTGTATATAAATCATTTGCAAGCTGATCATAATCCATTTGGTTCTTCCTCATGTATTCGTCTGACAATGAAGTTGGAACAAATTTGCTATCAAGGGACGCTACATAATGCTTAGTAAGTGTTCCAAACACTTCTTGATCGATAGATGGCTCGTAATTCTTGTAGAATCGCTCAAAACGTGGCTTATATTTTGGTAGCAATTTGGTATAAGCTTCGGCACCATTTTCTTCATAAGCAGTGACCAATCGTTTGAAAGATCCCATCTGTCTAAGTATCTCAATGTTCCTAGAAGCTGTCTCAGAATAGAAATCCCTAGCAAGCGCATATGGCGCTATTTTTCCATATACTTCTTTAAATTCTTGCACTAGATATTTATAATCTTTAGGTGCATTTTTCTCGTATTCTGCTTCGAGGTCATATTTCTTTTTTAATGCTCCAGTTGATATCAAACCTGTTCTTTCTCCTATCCACTTTTTCCAATAATTGGCAAGACTAGCAAATTTAGAAGCATATTTTAATCTTACACCTGCATCAGCTCTCATGTGTTTATCTAAGATTTTTAGGGATTTGTCTCTGATCTCTATTTTAGCAGGATTGAGCGAGTTTATCGTTTGTTCTACTGCAGGTGAAGGAAGATATTGATTTGTTCTTCCTGGGAAACCAAACACCATCGTAAAGTCACCTTCTTCAACTCCGTCCAATGAAATAGGAAGTGAATGTTTTGGTGTGAATGGTTTGTTTTCTTTAGAAAAGTTTGCAGGCTCATTATTTGGTCCCGCATAGATTCTAAAAAGCGAAAAATCTCCTGTATGTCTAGGGAACATCCAATTGTCAGTATCTGCACCGAACTTTCCGATAGATTCCGGAGGTGTTCCTACTAATCTCACATCATTATAAGTCAATGTATGGAATAAGAAATACTGGTTCCCATTATAAAACGGACGGATCACAACATCTTGAAATTCTGTTAACCTATATCCGCCTTTGATAGCAGCTAAGTTTTTATCTATGATAGATTGTCTTTCTTTCATCGACATCTTATCATTTGTGCCTTCCAGTACTGTCTTACTTACATCTTCTATGCTCTCTATAAATGTTACAAATAGACCAGGATTCGCTAACTCCTCAGTATAAGACTTTGCCCAGAATCCATCTTTCAACAGATTATTATCTACGGATGAGTGTGATTGTATATTACTATATCCACAGTGATGATTGGTAAGCACCAAACCTTGATCAGAGATAACCTCACCTGTACAAAATCCTCCAAAGTGCACAATTGCATCTTTCAGCGAGCTCTTATTAGTACTGTATATATCTTCCGCAGAGATCTTCATACCCATCTCTTGCATTTCAGCTTCGTTGAGTAGTTTTAGAAATATAGGTAGCCACATTCCATTGCCTGCATAGGCAACATTAGCCATTGCCAAAATGATAAATACCGCGACTGTTTTTAGATAATTGTGCATTAGTAGTGCTTTAGTTATTATTGTATTGAATATTTAAACTCGCCCAAGGTAGTTGGACAATTCTTGTAATATGCTACGAAATTAAAAATTTATAATAATTTAACGGTTAAATGACCAAGTAGCTGGTCGATATACTTTCAGATTGATCAATATCATAAGGATATCTGACAAAGTTAAACTCTATTTATATGTTTGATTTTCTATTTGATACCACACACTCTTTTAAAGCATACACCTATTTACATTGGTGGCCACTGATCTTTTTTGTTTTTGTATTAGGAAGTGTTATAATATTTGCTCGTCAAAAGTTGTCTCATAAACAAAGAATTGTATTTGGGACTTCGTTAGCTACAATACCTGCTTTATGTGTGATATTAAGAATGATACTCACAGCAATAGATGGCACTTTTAGTATCCAAGAAGGATTGCCTTTTCATATTTGCCGAACGATAGCATTGGTGTTCCCATTTGTAATCTATCATCAGTCAAGAAAGTGGTTTGGGATTTTGTATTTCTTCACAATCGTAGGTACATCGCAGGCATTACTTACACCAGATTTACCTCTTTCAGTTCCCCATCATAGTTATTGGACGTATTGGTTATTGCATTGTACTCTGATCTCCTTACCGATATATTGTATTGTTAATTTTGATTGGAAAGTAACGAAGCGAGACTTTTGGAATGCAATTCTAGCGGGTAATGTATACTTGTTAGTAACTGGAATTATTAATTATTTGATCGGTTCTAATTATTTTTACACAAGCCATAAGCCCCAATCACCTACACTTTTGGATTTCTTAGGTCCTTGGCCATGGTATTTATTGGCTGTGGAAGGATTGGCGGTTATCTTTTTTTTATTGGCGGGGCTGCCGTTTTGGGTAGGGAGGAAGGATTGACGTTTAGTTACCTTTACTCTAATTATTCCATTATTCCATTATTCCATTATTTCATTATTTCATGTTTTGGGGATTCGCGAATAGTCTCTTTCTTACGTGAAGTTGCAACAAGATGATTTATCCGTAATTAACGGATAAAAACGTTTAATAGAAAATGATCAAAATATTAAAATGCTGATTATTAGTATTTTGTAATATTGGTTTGTGATAAATGGGAATTAATATAAAAAAGGAGTACGTTTATAAATAAGTTACTTTCCACCAAAAAAAATGAGGTTCCAAACTGAATCTCTATATTTGTAAAATTATAGTAATGTATAATTAGATATAAGTTCAGGAATAATCATGAAACAAAAACGTTAAAAGCATGAAAACATTAAAGACTTTACTTTTTGTATTTGCACTTGTTGCTTCTTATAGTATTAGCGCCCAGGTGGCAGTAAGCATCGATGGAAGCAGTGCAGATGGCTCAGCCATGCTGGATGTAAAAAGTAGTAACAAGGGTTTTTTACCGCCACGAATGACAGCGGCAGAGATAGGAAATATTGTAAGCCCTGCAAACGGCTTGATGGTATATAACACTGACGATGAAAAAGTATATATTTTTGTTTCAACTGGTAATGCATGGAAAGAGTTAAATTATGGTGCAGGAACCATTCCAGCATACATGCCACCTCCTGTAGTTGGAGATTGCCTTGTCGATGGGGTGGTGTTCTACATTTTGCAGCCTGGTGACGCCGATTACATAGCTGGATTTACTCATGGTCTTGTCGTTTCTCTTGATGAAGGTTTTGGGGATTGGGGCTGTTTTGAAACCGATCTTACAAACGTTCCAAATGTTACTTCTAGTCCTACTGATCCAGAGACAGCATTCGGAGCCAGTATTGGCCACGGAGATTGGTTAAATACCGATGGGATAGTTGAAGAATGTCCTAGCGGTTATGCAGCAGATTGGTGTCGGGGTAAAGGCCCAGAATGGTTCCTCCCTTCTAGAGGTGAGCTGAATGAATTGTACAAGTGGTATTCCACGGATAAGCCTGGAAATAATAACCTTATAGTAAACTGTGGAGGTGTCGGGTTTGCGTCTGATTCGTACTGGAGTTCTACAGAGTTCGACGGCGGCGATGCGTGGGATCAGGATTTCTTCAGTGGCAATCAGAATCCCTTCCTTAAGGACTACATCATCGGCAATGTTCGGGCAGTTCGGGCTTTTTAACCATTTATCCATTTAACTATTAACGGCGAAGCGGACGATTTTTTTCAGAAATGGCCTTATACTATGAATTACCAGTTTTTAAGGAAGTGTATCAATTAATATTGAAGATATTTGAGTATACGAAAGACTTCCCGAAGGAGTATAAGTATACTTTGGGGCAAGATATGAAGCGGGATGGTATACAACTGGTGAGGAGTATCTATAGAGCCAATAAAGCAAAAGACAAGAAAGAGTACCTTGAACAGTTTTTAGACGACTTTGAGGTATTGAAACTAGAAATACGCCTGTGTGTAGATATGAAGATATTATCCATTAAAAAACAAGCTGAGCTAAGTCAGATGATGGAGAAATAGGAAAAATATTGAATTTAAAAAGGAAGGCGGAAAGTAACAATGTGTGATCACAGATTACTTCCTTCGTCAGCACTCTGGATACACTAACCGTTACTTTCCACCAAAAGACCAAAATCTAAATGATTACAGACGAATAAGACAAGCGTTCACTCGCAGTGATCGCTTGTCTCTTGTGCTCCATTACCGTTTACCATTTATACTAAAAGCTAAAGTTTTTTAGTAGCTTGCAACATTATATCTTCTGCAACTCAGTAAGAGCTGAATAAGACACCTTAGCAATCTATGAAAGAATGGCAAACCGGATAGTTATCTGGAGTCAATCTATTATTCATTTCTTCCTCTCACTTACTTCCCAAGAGAAGCGGAATTTTTTAAATAATAAATTATTAATAAAAAAATTGTATTCATGAAAAAGCACGTTTTTTTACTCATATTTTTTCTATGTTCAATATTAGTATTCGGTCAAAATGTGGGAATAGGCACCAATACACCTGTTGCGAAATTGGACATATTGGGGATTTATAATGATCCAATAATTCCGGGCATTACTTCTAATGGAATTTTAAGAATTAGTGCTACTATAATAGGTGATGCTTTAGATATTGGTAAAAAAAGTGGAGGGACATATGACGCGTGGTTACAAGCTGGATTCTATGGCAATGCAGATCCGATAAGCTTACAACCCTTAGGTGGCAATGTAGGCATTGGGTTATTATCTCCCAGTGCGAAGCTAGAAGTTGAAGGAGGAATAAAAGCGGATTCACTAGATGTACAATCAGGACTGATCAGGAATGTAGGTGATCCTATATCTGCTCAGGATGCAGCAACTAAGGCGTATGTTGATTTATTAGAGAGTACTATAGATGCCCTTGAATCGAAAGTAGCTGTACTGATGAATTTTCTAAATCTTAGTGTTCAGCAAAGATTAGACTCAGGCGAAACGCCAATAGAAATCTATAACAGTGACAACAGTTTACTGGATTCCTTATATGGCAAAACATACCAGGGGGGCTTTATAACATACTTAAACACGGTTACAGGTACTGGCTTGGTAGCTGC
>JBLHWH010000252.1:0-8240 GCA_047628935.1 Halioglobus sp.
ATCACTACTGATAGTGTCGACACCTGACCATCTTTGATCATTATCAGTAGGTGAATCTCCAACGAAAGATGTTGGAGCATCCATCCAACTAACAATTCCATTTCCATCAGTTGTAAGAACTTGACTTGAAGAACCATCAATACTGGGCAGTACATATTCGTTGTTAATATCCAAAAATCCCAAAGCTGTAACAGTTGGAACACTCTCATCGACAATGATCGATGTAGTATCCGCACATCCTATTGCATCTACTACAATCACTTCATATTCTCCAAAATTTGCAGATATTGCTGGATCAATGAACACATCTTCAGTCGTAGAAGTATACCCATTTGGTCCTGTCCACATGTACTCAATTGTATCTTGACAAGACGCTCCTGAGGTTTCCAAATTGATATCTATATTAGTTCCTGAATTGTCCGTGAGTTCTAATATTTCAGGAGGCATAGGGCCTTCAATTGGGGCATTTTCATTATATAGTTGAGTGCTTCCACCTATAGTAAACCCATTGGAAAAATCACCGCCACCCATTCCTGGGGCGTCAGAACCTGGATCAACAGCATTATCAAAAAGTCTAATCCCTTGTCCACAAATGGTATCGCCAGAAACAGATACACTGAAAAGCTTAATCGTATCTCCAGGAGCGAGATCATTATAGAAGGAGGCGGGAGATAATATTGGGACAATAGAATAGAAATCGTTCCCAGGAGAAGCTGGAGGATTAACCACTGGTGTACCTAATGCCCAAGGCAATGGTACAGTACCCGTATAACTTTGATTACCTTGAAGAGGCATATATTTGTCCTCAATTGCTATTGGCGTCCCTGTTGGAATAACAAGTGATATCTGCGAATAAAATTGCGCCCTTTGTAGAACAGTAACTGCCATGCCCTCTTGAATTATAATATGAAAGTCATACCAACACGACGTCGAATCATATTTCAGTAGATAATCAACAATCGTAACTTGACAAAAACAGATTCCACTCATAAAAATGAAGAAGAAAGTAATTAAACTTCGGAAATTCTTATTATCCATAAATATCATTTTTGTATTGGCGAAAATAGCATAATTAGGTCGTTTAGTGCTGTTGAAAAATAACAAAAGTCCCGAAACACCGATCTCCAATAAATCCCATTTCCTTACCTTTACACTTAAATCGATAATACATATAAGCGACAATTGACAAGTAGGCAGAGAAAAGAAGAAAGGAGTAAGAAATGATATCTAATCTTTTGTTAGTTTTTCAATTAACAGTTTGAGTGCTTCGATTTCTGATTTAAGAAGTACCACTTCATTTTTAAGACTATCAATTTCTCTTTTTGAATCACTACTGATAGTGTCGACACCTGACCATCTTTGATCATTATCAGTAGGTGAATCTCCAACGAAAGATGTTGGAGCATCCATCCAACTAACAATTCCATTTCCATCAGTTGTAAGAACTTGACTTACAGAACCATCAATATTGGACAGTACATATTCGTTGTTAATATCCAAAAATCCCAAAGCTGTAACAGTTGGAACACTCTCATCGACAATGATCGATGTAGTATCTGCACATCCTATTGCATCTACTACAATCACTTCATATTCTCCAAAATTTGCAGATATTGCTGGATCAATGAACACATCTTCAGTCGTAGAAGTATACCCATTTGGTCCTGTCCACATGTACTCAATTGTACCTTGACAAGACGCTCCTGATATCTCCAAATTGATATCTATATTAGTTCCTGAATTGTCCGTGAGTTCTAATATTTCAGGAGGCATAGGGCCCTCAATTGGAGCATTTTCATTATATAGTTGAGTGCTTCCACCTATAGTAAACTCATTGGAAAAATCACCGCCACCCATTCCTGGGGCGTCAGAACCTGGATCAACAGCATTATCAAAAAGTCTAATCCCTTGTTCACAATTGGTATCGCCAGAAACAGATACCCTGAAAAGCTTAATAGTATCCGCAGCATATATATTATTATACTGGGAGCTGGGAGATAAATTTGGAGCAATAGAAATGAAATCATTTCCAGGAGAAGATGCAGGATCACTCACTGAAAGACCAAAACTCCAATCCATTGGTGTATCACCTGAATAATTTTGATTATTTTCTAGAGGCATATATTTGTCCGCAAATGCTATTGTGGCACCTGTTGGTATAACGAGTGTTATCTGCGAACCAAAATGTGTTCTCTGTGCAGCACCTTCTGCATAGCCGTCTAAAAGTATAATATGAAAATCATACCAAAATGTCGTCGAATCATATTTCAGTAGGCAATCAAGGCTCTGGATCGTTTGACTAAAACCAATACCTCTCCTAAGCACAAAGAGTAGCGTTATATAACTGCGAATATTTTTGAAATCCATTATTATCGATTTTATCTTTTAGCCAAATTAGCCTAAAAGATTTGATAATAAAAATATTCTCATTGAGTCTTTCCATTATAATTATTCACATTCTATTCTTTCGAACCTACTTGATGGTTCGAAAGAATTTATAATCATAATATCTTCCCTACTTCGAAATCAATAATAAAAAAGGCTCTATAGATTCCTAAATGTTGAACTTATCTACGCTTAAAGTTAAGTTATTCTTACAAAGCATTTGTAGCCGCAGCAGTTTTCGAGTCCGCTGTCCCGTAATAAAGAAACCACATATCATTAAACTTCACTAAGCCTTGTACAAAACATACTTCATTAACCTCACCGATTTTTTCGTAATCTTTATCCGGATGAATAAAATATTTTTCTGTTCTGTCAAGTAGCTTATAGACTATGTTTTTATCAAATAGCGCTTAGCCAGCAGCATACGTGAACTTAGGTAAGGCTGGGTCATTATAATTAGCAGCATTACTTCCATTATAGATTAATAGAATACCTTGTTCTTTAAAAGTAGCATAGGGGCCAGGTTCTACTAATCTACTATCAAAGTGTCCTTGTCTAGAATGTAAAACTGATATCATCTGTTCGTTTTCGTCATTTACACAGACTTCCCAGTTTATCAGATCTTCAGACTTTACCAGAAACAAGTTGGTATCGCCAAAGTACATCCAGTATTTACCATCTATCTTTTTAGCAATATTTTTATTTCCTATAACTTCCACTACAATAGCTCCAGATTTAGACCAATGATCAGCGTACTTTTCATCTTTTAATACTAATCCATGCTTTGTCCAAGTCATTAAGCCGTTGGATGATGCAATAGCTAGTCGAGCTGTTTTTCCATCATATGCAGTATATGTCATATAGTAATCACCATCTTTACTTTCGATAATTCTTGGATCTTCTACTCCATCAAAATAACAGTTTTTACAGTCCTCAATTTTTGAATTATTCATTTTTCGGTAATTCCATTCATAGACTTTCATGAAATCATTATCAGTATAAAATACAGGACTTATAGCTAAGCCAATACGAAATGCTCCGCTGAGATCTTGTGCTCAATAAAATAAGTAAACAGAATCATCTTTTACTATAGCATATGGGTTTAATAAATTCCTTTCCTCCCATTTTCGTTGCTCTTTTGATATAGGACACTCGAATTGTAGACTTGCCGTTGGGTACAAAATTGGATTGAGAGCGCCTACTTCTTCAAGTAGGCGATATATGCCCAATTATTTAGATCTTGAGACAATATTTCTGGTGTTGTAGGTTGAATCTTACACCCACAAATCAATAGAGCAAGTAGAATTAGCAAATAGATTAGACTTGATCATTTTATCTATTGATAAGCTTCGTAGCTTTTTTATAAATGGATGTCGCCCTAAGTTACTCATTTTCAGCTAGAATGTTTTGTGGATTATATCACAATCGAGACTGCCGGTAACTTCTCAAATAATGATTTATAAACTACATATTGCCCTTTGTGAAAGATCCAGCAATTCAATTCAACTATCTAGATTAGATATTGGTCTTTTGAAAATATTACCATACCATTAAATCACATTTCCTTACCTTTACCCTTAAATCGATAAAATACATATGAGCGATAACTGGCAAGTAGGGAGAGAAAAGAAGAAAGGAGTAAGAAAGGATGTAGAGAATGCTGTCCTAGTAAGTGTCATATTGGATGGGCAAAAAGCAGCGGAAGCTCAAGAACATCTCGATGAGTTAGAGTTCTTAGCGATGACGGCCGGAGCGAATACGGTAAAGCAATTCACTCAAAAGCTGAAGCATCCTAATGCTCGGACATTCGTAGGATCAGGTAAGATGGAAGAGATCCGCCTATACATCGAAGAACATCAGGATATAGTCATGGTCATATTCGATGATGATCTCACTGGAAAACAAAACAGCATTCTTGAAGAAGAACTGAAAGTAAAAATAATAGATCGGAGTACTCTGATCCTTGATATATTTGCTAGTAGAGCACAGACTGCACAGGCTCGCACACAAGTAGAATTGGCACAGATGAAATATCTTCTTCCTAGACTAAGGGGATTATGGAGTCACCTCGAAAGACAGCGAGGAGGTATCGGGATGAGAGGTCCTGGTGAAATGGAAATCGAGACGGATAGACGTATCATATGGGATAAAATAGCGCTGCTCAAATCAAGGCTAGAAAAGATAGACAGACAAGCAATCACTCAGCGGAAAAACCGTGGTGATATGATCCGAGTGGCATTGGTAGGATATACGAATGCTGGTAAATCTACTTTGATGAATCTACTGAGTAAATCTGAAGTATTCGCCGAGGATAAGTTGTTTGCAACATTGGACACGACTGTTCGAAAAGTAGTGCTCGACCGTATGCCTTTCTTGATGTCTGATACCGTAGGGTTTATTAGAAAACTCCCCCACCACTTGGTAGAAAGTTTCAAATCCACATTGGACGAGACGCGAGAAAGTGATATTCTCATCCATGTAGTAGATGTATCTCACCCACAATTTGAAGATCAGCTAAAGACAGTAAATAGGACGCTCGAAGAACTAGAAGTAGGGGACAAGAAAACACTTATTGTGTTTAATAAAGTCGATTTGTATAGAGAACGATACTTCGATGAACTACTAGACGAAGACGTGAAGGTGGAAATCCTTGCAGAGCTCAAACAAAATCTAAAAAACAATTATGAACATGATAACATGTTCATCTCTGCCAAGGATGGAGAGAACATACCGGAACTAAAAGCTAAGATCAAGATTATGGTTGAGGAGATGTATAATGTGAGGTATCCATATAAGTCTAAGTTTTTTTAAAATTTGCGGAATCACAAATTATGCTGAATCGCGGAATTGCAAAATCGCAGATTCGCTTTATAATGTTGACACCATTATGAAATCTTTAATAATATAAATTTGCATTCAACTTAATTTGTATCCTTGAGTAATTTTCAGCCCTTTCTATTACATTTGCTAGCTCAAATCGCAAGTAAATGTATTCTACTCAAGAGCAAAAGAAAATATACGACCTCTCTAAACAGATGTTGACCATAGATAATATATCTCCTTTGGATATAGGTTCGCTCAGAGATTTATTGAAGTATCATGAGTGGAGATATTATGTGCAAAATCAGCCCGTACTATCTGATTACGAGTTTGATCAATTGTATAAAAAACTTGAGGCATTAGAACATTCAAACCCAAACTTGGTAACGCTAGACTCACCTACCCAAAGGGTGGCTAGTGACCTGAATGAAGACTTCGAACCAGTAGCACATACAGTCCCAATGTTATCACTTGGTAATTCCTATAATGCAGATGATCTCAATGATTTTGACAAGCAGGTCAAAAAACTATGTGGATTAGATCCTGAATCCAATGTAGAATATTGTGTAGAGCCAAAATTTGACGGAGGAAGTATCGCGCTTGTATATGAAGACGATTACCTCGTGAGAGGAGCTACAAGAGGAAACGGAATAAAGGGAGAAGAAATGACTCCAAATGCTAAAGCCATGCCTTCGATTCCACTCAAGGCCGCTTTCTCAAAATTGGGAATATTTAAGGCAGAACTTCGTGGAGAGGCATTGATCCGAAAAGATATTTTTGATAAAACCAACGAAGAAAGAGCAAAAGAAGGGAAAGATCTATTTGCCAATCCAAGAAATGCGGCAACTGGTGGCCTCAGAATGAAGGATCCTAACGAAACGAGAAGAAGAGGACTAGAAGCGTTTATCTTCCAATTGGGATATGCTGTTGATTCCACTGGTAAGGATATGTTACCAACTCTTGCTACTCATGATAAAGGAATAGAAACACTCGGTGATCTAGGGTTTAAAATCCCGATAGTAGAACGCAAAGTTGTAGGTTCTATAAAAGAAGCAATAGCCTTCTGCAAAGAATGGGAAGAAAAAAGAGATGACTACCACTATGAAATAGATGGTATGGTTGTGAAAGTAAATAGTCTAGAACTCCAAGAAAGATGTGGCTATACTTCTCATCATCCTAGGTGGGCGATCGCATATAAATTCAAAGCAAAACAGGCGACTACTAAGATGGTAAACATCGAGTATCAAGTAGGTAAGGTTGGTTCTATTACACCTGTCGCTAAGCTTGACCCTGTACATATTGCAGGAGTTATGGTATCTTCAGTGTCACTGCACAATGAGGAATTCATAGTTGGAAAAGACCTGAGAATAGGAGATACTGTTGTCGTAGAGCGTGCAGGTGATGTGATTCCTTATATCGTAAAATCATTGGAAGAATTGCGTGATGGATCTGAAGAGCCGCCAAAATTTCCAGAATTTTGTCCGATCAATACAACGGACACTCAAGTACCATTGATCAAAATAGATTCAGAGGCAGCTTGGCGTTGTCCTAACTGTGTCTGCGGTGCTCAAGATCTGCAAAAAATAATTTTCCATGTATCAAAAGTAGCAATGGATATCGATGGTTTCGGTAAATCAAATGTGGAGCGATTCCACGAAGCAGGTTGGTTGCAAGATATCTCTGATGTATATAATTTAAATTATGATCAGATCGCTATGCTAGAGGGATTCGGACAACGAAGTGCAGACAAACTAGAAGCAAGTATCAATAAAGCAAAGGAAAACCCTATCTCAAAATTACTGCATTCTCTAACCGTCCATCACTTAGGGAAAAGAGCATCGCAATTAATCGCTCAAGAAATAGAACATGTGCTTGATCTGCGAGACTGGGACGAAGAAAAATTCACTGAAATAAAAGACATTGGACCTGTAGTTGCTAAAAACGTAATTGAATATTTCTCTAATTCTGTTAATATAAGAATGTTGGAACGCATGGAATCTTATGGAGTCAATCTTACACAAACCGAAGAGGACAAACCATTACAAATAGCTGAAGATGCTCCTTTGGCAGGAAAGACGATTCTTTTTACTGGTTCTCTTCTACGTATGGGAAGGAAACAAGCTCAAGAGTTGGCCGCTAAACATGGTGCTAAGAATATATCTGCGGTTAGTAAAAATCTAGATATCTTAGTTGCTGGTGAAAAAGCAGGTTCTAAACTGAAAAAGGCCGAGGCTCTTGGATCTGTACAAGTTATGAGTGAGGATGAGTTTTTGGAGTTAATTGGAGAGGAGTGATTTTTAAAATGCGTTGACAACTTCGTAAATCAACCTATAAGTTATGTTCGTACCCAACTCTACTTACTTAGATTATCGTCTCTATAAAAAACATATCACATGAAACATTTATTATTTTCGACCCTTATCCTATTACTTGCCATTTCATGCAATAAAGAAAATGAAGCAAATCTTAGTGAAAACACAATCTCTACTAACGATCTATTAGGTTGTTGGCATCATGATGTTGAAGCACAAACGACAGATCAAAGCACTTCAAATTTGATGACAAAGTGTGATGCAAAAGAATTTCCAAGTACTTGGTTTAGATATTCCCTAATTTTTGAAGAGAATAATAAAGGTTCAGAATTCCTACTTGCTGAAAATGATGCACATGCTTATCATGAGATGACTTGGCGATTATCAGATCAAAGTCTAACAATAGATGGCCTTTTCCCAAAGGCAGAATATACGGTGGAGGTTATAAATGAAGAATCAATTTTATTGACTATCCAGTAAATTTAATGAAAGAGTCAATATTCTGGTTCCTCTTTACTACCATTGAAATCATGTGACAAACCAAATCAATAAACAATAAATCTCTGTGCAAAAACAAAATTATTCGCTTTAATAAAACCTGCATTCAAGTAGTAAATGCAACATCAGCAGAATTGTCAAGTTTTTGAGCGAACACCTCGTTAGGTGATTTAAAACCAAATCTCTTTCTGGGTCTGTTATTTAATATTGTTACTACATCAATTA
>JBLHWH010000253.1:0-8158 GCA_047628935.1 Halioglobus sp.
ACGTCCGAACAAAGCACGATATGCCATATAATAATTCCCATCATTATCTTGCTCAACTCCTTGAAATGTAAGACCTAGTCCATTGGTCTCTTGAGAGCTTATCCGTATTGATTTCAGTATCTCAGCTTCTTGACCATAAAGGGCGGGCGCAAATAAACCGACTATCAGATATAATATTGGGAGAAGTTTATTCATATTTTATTAGTCTTTGGTGGGTATTGTCACTTCTAGTAAATCACTGTAGAAATTTCCTCTTTCGGTTGCATATATGGGTCTTATCTTATAATAAGCTTTATCATAATCTGTGACCGTATCCTCGAATACCTTCTGAGAAGCATCAATATACTCATACTTTGACAATCCTGTTTTTGTCCGACCTCTATATAATAGGTAATTCTCAATCTCTTCCGGAGCATTACAATCCCAATTGAGTCTTACAATTCCTTTCTCTTTATCATAGGAAATAGAATAAGAGTTAAATGCTTCGAATAACGCTACAGGTTCCTTAGTGTATATCATCTTGAGGTCTGCAGGGTCAGATTCCAAATTAGTATCATCTACAGCAACTA
The DNA here is from genome assembly GCA_047628935.1 of Halioglobus sp. Taxonomy (GTDB): domain Bacteria; phylum Bacteroidota; class Bacteroidia; order Chitinophagales; family Saprospiraceae; genus CAJXUU01. The sequence goes on from JBLHWH010000253.1 coordinate 570, forward strand.
TCGTATAAGCATACTTTGTATTATAATTTAATCCTATATCAAGATAAGCCTCTGATAGGCTATTGGTATCTATCTTTGATATTAAGGTCCATTTAGCTTCATTTTCAATATCCCTCCTAAACATACGATGCTCTATGACATCTCGACTAACACTAGGAGACCAGTGTACGATTATGCTGTCGCTTTTTTGCTCTAGATGTGTGATTACTGCTTGAAGTGGTGGCCTAACGTCAGGCCTATCAAGGATTATCGGATCTGTGAATGGTGATCGATTATTTCTAAAATCACATGCAAGCACCTTATAAAACACTTTCTCCATTCCCATATTGAGGCTGATAGTATCTACAAATATTGTATCGAGAGATGGCACTTGAGTTAGCAACGAATATTCTTGATCCTCAAAATTAGATCTAAACACTCTATAGCCCCATAAGTCTGATTCTTCATTTTTTGTCCATTTTACCTCGATATTGCCTAGCGTATCTATCACAGCTCCTATGACTATAGGCGTCTCAGGGGCTACGGTATCTATCCCCATGAGAAAAACTGGTGTAGAGCTGTATGAATCCCCATCAATAGGTATGGCTTCTAACCTTAGATGGTTCCTATTGTGCTCCATTACATAATTCAGATCTCGTTTTCTCTTATCTATCGAATCTAGAACTATACTATATTGACCATCCGTAGAATCCGCTCTGAACAAACCAAAGTGGCTTATAAGAGGTTCATCTATCTCTGCAACAGTCCATTCTATACGCGCGGTGTTGTCTTCTCTCTGTTCTGCAAGGCTGATAATAGGAGAATATAACATTTTTATAAATCCATATCCAGTTACTGATCCTATTGGTTCTGATATATTCCCAAAGAAATCAATACACTTCAGTTTATAATAAAATGTTTTATAGTTTTCGACTAATGAGTCTTGCATTGTTAGAGGATGACTTTCTAATCTTATTTCTTCTTGATTGCTTGGAATATTGAGTATGATTGGCAATTCGGTCATTTTATCAAAATGTATCCCATCTCCCGATATTTCGATATAGTAACCGAAATATTTCGATATATGGTCCTTCGCTTCCCAATCAAGTTCAACAATCCTATTTCCAAATTTAGCTTTCAATTGTGAAGAAACAGGGGAATGGTCTGTATCACTATCAACAATAATAGAGCGAGGGGTATATCCATTGACACTTATAGTCACTCTGTACTTACCACTGGTCGGTAAATCCCATGAATAGCCCAACGCATTATCTTGTGCAAGCTTCATATCAATAATGCTGTAATACGATAATAAGTTAATCGAAAATGAATCTGTCTTTTCTCTCGTGTTTCCAATAACATTCTTCATGAAATCATTGATCTGAAAACCTTGTGACTCCTCTGGATACATAAGATCTCTCGAATTACCATAAAAGGACGATAGACTACCTTTTTCCTGCGAAATTTTTTGCGCATATTCCGCTGAGGATAGTGGCTTCACATTTGAAGAATGAATCATAGAATATAAGCCTTCTTCAAACTTTTCAATAACAACATTATAGCCGCTCGATTTAGCTTCGAACCATTCATCGTGCGTACTGGGTTCCCACCGAGCTTGCAAAGAATTGTTTTCCACTTGTGCAATTAAACTTTCTGGCAATATATATTGACCAAAAGAGAAGTTGACAGATAGGATTAACAACGCAATAATAAGTATTATTTGTTTTTTTACATAAGCCCCATTGCAGTCCGACTCCTGAGAATCAAATATTGATTCGTTTGCTTGCACACAGGCAACAAAGGAGTATGATTGACTTTCACTACTGTTGGTAGGGCGTGCCCCAATAACATTTTCTATAAGCATAGTAAGTTTCTTTTTTTTATTGATTTATAATATTTACTAGACTACTCTAAAGTCACAGATGATGAACACGGCGTGCCGCATTCTGTACCTATGCCAATATTCAAACTAACCTTCATTCCTACCTTCAATACAGCCTTGACATCAAAAAAACTAGGATTAGGAACATCAAACTTGACCTTCACACCAACTCCCAAAGGCGGAATTGGAAGACATGCCACATGATGTCCTCTTATATCTACAAAAGCGTAGGCTAATCCAGTAGCCCTAAATCCATTTAATCCTTGTGGTGAATCTCCACTAAGGTCGCACGAGGTACCGTTGCCATACTTCAGAAATGCAAGATCAAATCCCACACCCCCAATCGCACTTACCCGAAGACCAGGAAAACAACTCCCTAAAAATCCTTTGATCTTAGCATTGAATTCGATCTTGGCATGTGCACCAAATGCTAGTCCAGTACCTAATGCAGGATCATTTCCCCCACAAGTCAATAATTCTCTATTCCCATTTTTACTAAACTCTTGTATGTCCGGATCAGAATCCCCATCATTTCCATCAAAAAAATCTAGTACATGGCTAGGTACGGGTGGCGGTCCTGGGATCTTATTTCCTGCAAGAAAATAGAAGCCTGCCGAAGCAGTAAATCCTCCATAGTCTATCGTTGCACCTACTGGCTGAAGCACTATAAACTCATCATCATTAAAGAAATCAGGTACAACAATCTCTATACCCTGTGGATTTGGATAATAGCCTCCTACAAAATAGTGCCATATATTATTGTCAGGATCTAATAGTAAATCTAGCTGTCCTATCCCTTTTAGCAAGGGTTTATTCGGGTTGCCGCTAGGTCCTTGGACTAGGATTGTAACTTCTCCATAAGTGTGGAAGGAAAGTCCTCCAGCAAAATCGATACTTACACCAAGCTTTGCTTTGATGTTAGCCTCGTCTTCTGTTCCAGCAGCTTTTGCTTTAGTTTTATCATCTTCTTGGATATTAGCTACTGTTTTTACTACAGTAGGTATCCTATCTTTTAAATTATCAATAGTACTAGTTAAATCTCCTACAATATCAGTCCTTACCATAATATCCGCAACTCCCCAAAATGTAATATTCTGTAGGGACATATTCTGATCAAATTGGATGATACATGTCAACACACCATCCAACAACTTATCCGCTGTAGCTATGGTGGTAGCGAACTTAATACCAAACCTTGTGGACGTCGTGGGTTTATACTTGATGCCTGACAGATCAGTTCCGAAAGAGCTTCCACCTTCATCTCCTACATATTCACTAGGTGTCATGTTATGGAAGATACCGCCTCCGAAGCCGTCCATATAAACAGGACCAAACAGAGGAACTTTAATGGTGGTGCCTCCTAATAATCCATCTACTAAGAAATATCTATAGGTATCCTTTGACCCAAATATCGAGGTCATATTCAACTGATACTTAAAATCATCTACATTTGGGTTCTCTCCACAATCGCCTAATATACCGGCTACCAAGGTCGCCGTAAATCCATTTCCATATTCTGGATCATTTTTCAACATTCTCAAGTTCCCCTTACCATAAAATTGTGGCACACAGATCGTTACTTCAGCTCCATTAAAATTGAGACTTTTATATTTCCAAGAACGAGTTCCATCTATATTTCTAATATATTCTCCTTTTAGATCCATAAACCCCGTTGCTGTAACTGAGTTAGAAGAAGACTCCATAAGATTGATAATCAGATCAAATCCTAGTACCAATGACTCAGGTTCATTTTCTAGTGTGCCCAGGCTTAATCCATCTATTGAGACTGGAAAGTTCATAACTTTTGACTCTCCACCTTCTACTTCTACACTTGAAAATGTGAAATAAGGAGCTGTTGTTGACAGCCTCATATCTGTCAATGTCAAACTTGGCATCTTCATTATTGAGCCATTATCGCTATCTACATAATCAGATGCTTTACCGATCTCTACTTTTGCAGTTTGGAACTTGACCCACATATCAAAATCATCATCCGTTATTATAGCTCCTATCGTAGGATTGGTCAGTGTCACACTGGCAGCATTCCAGATCGGAATCTCTATCGGCTTATCAGTAGGAATCGTCACTTCGAACTTATAGCGATCAAGATCAAATTCGAAATCCACCGTATAGTCTAGGGGTGTTTTCTTTGCTAAGATAGGTGCTCCTAATTGACCTTCCACATAGAATTGTACGATTTTACTATTCACCAAGCCTATCTCTATCACATCCATCGATATGCCCCACTCTCCCCCAGTGACTCCTCCTCCTACTAATGGCACTTGACCGTCTATACGCATAAGGCCTGTAACTCCGTTTTTATCTATTTTCAGATTCGTAGCTGACACTCTAGTACGACATAGTTCTGGCGCATCGTAATTTGTATTATTTTGTTCTTCTCCATTGGCAGCAGGATTATCCTGACTACCATTGTTAGAGTCAGGATTGCTAGATCCAGATGCTCCATCACCTGAAGTATTGGTATAAGGCGCGCAGTTCTTCTTAAATGGTGCAGGCAGTGTAATCGATATATTCTCAATAAACACACCCTCCCACTCTATTGGATCATCATATATATAATTGGGGGCATTACTATAGGTACTCATGTCTAATGTGGCATTCGTAAGAGCGAAGCCCGCTTTCTGCCAATTGGTAAATACCATGGGATCTAGATTGATCGTAAACATAAAATCGTTCCAATCCTGTACGATCACACCTACCGTAGCATGTACCCTAGGGGTCACTGTACTGATATCGGTAGCCTTAGGTGTAGTCAGTGGTATCCCAAGATCGTCCGTCGGTATTACCCAATCCCGGCTCATGACAAATGTGCCTTCTACTCCGAGATCCTTGAAACCATCACAATCAAAATGGGCAAATGTGCCAGAATAATCGTATGAATCAGGTAAGTCTGGATCATAGGTGACACCTTCTCCTGTCTTTAGTGTCTTTTCCATCTTCCTAAACACCAAACCAGCATTACTACTATTATCCAGTTTGATAGCATAATCTGATAGTAGACCTATACTCCCATAGATGATACCTTTCTCACTGTTGAATAATATCTTATCCGCTCCGAAGTAAAGAATAGCGTCTTCTTCAAAAAAATCTTTCTTGCCTAGATCTATTTTCATATATACCTCCAGTTGGGCATACTTGGGAAATATAGTTGCAGATTGGATGACGATGGTTACATCCTTATTACCTATAGTCTCAGAAATATAGATCGGAAGACTCACCAGCTCTCCAAGAATAAGACTTTGTATCTCTCTGCCCACTACCAGTGCCTGATCTATGATATTCTTCGCTTCTTGGATCTTGTCCTGCTGATCTACTACCGCTTGCATCACATCTATAAACGGACTACCAGGAGGTGGCATCATACTCTGCTTTGCATGTAGTGTAGCCATATAATCTTCTAGAGAGCTGTCTAGTACGTCGAACTGAAACTGACCTCCCACGATGGGTACATTGAGTAATACTGGCTCACCGCTAGACGGTAGTACATTATCCCTATGTGGCAATACTCCCAAACCACCAGCCTCAGAAAGAGAAGTAAGGTGACTCAAAGGAGCCATCGGTAGCTTAGCTACTGGTCGGATAGTCTTAGTAGGATTACCATGAGCCGATACGTCATACGAAGTAAGCATGATGCCTAAGCTTAGCAGTAGTAGTTTCAAATATATTTTCATCGTGTTGTTGTTTTCTAGTTTGTAAGTTGAGTTATTTATGTATTGTCATCTTCGCGGATTCGCCAGAAGTCTTCGCCCCAGTTTTTGTAGAGATTTTCAGTAGTGATCCATGGTTCATCAACCTCTTGATGTACTAGAATCATTTTATGTATCAATTCAAAAATATTATTTGCTATAAAAGTGACAATTTTCGAATTTGAATTGTGGTAAATTTTGTCACAATTATGATCTCCAATTCCTAACATCAAGCCCCCCCAATAGCCGTGATTGGCGATAAATAACAGATCTTTTAAATAGTCTTTATTACTGGGCTCAAATGTTAATAGCTCTTCCAACTCCTTAAATGACTCAAGTCCAAACTCATCATGCTCATGTGTAAAAGGATCAAAGTTCAAAGAAGAATATATAAGATTTGTAAACGACTTTAATTCAGTTGAATTTGAAGCTTTATAATTTTCAAACGCAAAATATGGTTCAAAAACGCTATAAAAAGACTTAAATATAGGAGGTAGAATAATTCCGTATTTTTCCTCTAGTGGTTCTGTATTAAGAATTTCTTTTCTAAAGAGAAGAATTTTTATTATGTTTTTATCTATCATTTTAATTAGTGGTGTCCGGATAAAAAAAATCAGGACGAAACAAAAAGCTTCGTCCCTAATGATTAATTTTGAATTACGAACAACAAAATTTAATCATGAGCAAAAGTACACATTTTAGCGGACAGCCGATATTAGCACAACTACTAGAATTACTAGACAAGGGTAAAATAGCAAGTATAGTAAGTGATCAAAAAAGTGATCGTTACTACAAGAAATTCAAGACCTATGAGCATTTAGTGACAATGATGTTTGCTTGTCTGAGTAACAGTGTAGCATTACGTGAGTTATCAACAAGCATGATGGCTTGTGAAGGAAGGTTAAATCATTTAGGGATTGATTACTCTCCAAAGCGATCGACTATTTCAGACGGAAACAAGAACCGTAGTAGCTCTGTGTTTGAATCTATATACCAAAGTCTATACACCAAGTATGGGTTTGTTTTATCGGACAGCGTAAATACAGAGAAGCTTCCTAAGGGGCTAAAATTGGCGGATTCTACGACTATCGGGTTATTTAAAGAAATACTGAAGACCAGCGGTCGCAAGCGTATAGACGGCAAACAGAAAGGGGGAATAAAAGCACACACTGTGATAGATGCTGATAAAACAGCTCCCAGCTTTATCCACTTTACCAGCGCAGCTACGCATGATAGCTGCTTATTGGATGAATTGAAATTAGAAGAAGGTGACTTCATTTGTTTTGACAAGGCATACATAGACTACAAACTCTTTTATAAGTGGACTGAGCAAGGTATATCAATGGTTACAAGAATGAAAGACAATGCAATATATGAATCAGTAGAGGAGCTAGATATTCCCGACAGTAGTGACGATAGAATCATAAAGGATGAAATAGTCACAGTCCAAACTGAAAATAATTTAAAAAAGGCTGTCCTCTTAAAGCTGAGAAGAGTGGCCTTCTATGATAAAGCAAAAGACAAAGTATATGTATTCATGTGTAATAATCTAGATATCGAAGCTGAGGTAATAGCTAACATATACAAGCGCCGATGGTACATAGAGACATACTTTAGGAAACTAAAGCAAAATTTTCCATTGAAATATTTTTTAGGAGATAATCAAAATGCAATCGAAATACAAATATGGGTATCTCATATAGTAATGCTACTCATAGAAGTATTAAAGAAAAAAGTTACGAGGAAATGGGCGTTTTCTAACATGGTTTCAATGTTAAGCACACATATTATGAGCTATATTGATGCTGTGAAATTCCTGAATAATCCCGAAAAAGCATGGTCTGAGAAGAAAAAGCAAAATATTGATACAAACCAGCTGGAATTAAAATTGTCCAGTGCGTAATTAATGATAGTTTCTAGACCTCAGGGGTTCTGTTTCTAAAAATGAAACGCTATATATTATACATAAGGCTTTAAAGGGTAATTTATACACTTATTGAATTTTAAGCGGACACCACTAC
>JBLHWH010000254.1:0-8154 GCA_047628935.1 Halioglobus sp.
CAACTTGTTATAAAATCCTCTTTTCGAATATTGATCATATTGCAAGTTATTGATTGTATCCAACCTGTACCAGTTGGTATCTTCTGTAATATAAGACCACTTAGGTGTTATGCTAAATACATCGTTGATATTTGGTGGATTAGGTATTTGTCCATACATGTATACACTAAGAAATACACAACTTATTGTGATATAATATTTCATAAATATCGTAGTATTTTAATTTACTAAATAATCACATACAAATACACAATCAGTAGAGTAAAGAGATCTTGGACCACAATCTGGTGTAAAGTTTTCACACGTAATCCCAATCGCTGTCTCATTAGATGTAAGTATCATGACACATTCGCAAGAGTAGCTATAATAAACATCTGAAATGATCAAACAACAAGCTGTTCCACAATTGGTTCTTGTGTAGATTAACGGTGAAAAATTACCATTTTTATCTACAGGTACATAACAATAATTATTACAAGAAGCAGTTTGATAATTTACAATTACTGAACCAAATGGCCCGAGATTTTGACTCCCTATCATATAAGTCGTAGCTTGTATCAACTCGCCATCAAATTCTGCACTAAAAGCATCCAATGTCCCAGCAAGTTCTGCAAGAGCTACAGCATCATTATATGCTTGACAATCATGCCCAACAAGATTAATCTCTTCTATATAAAGAAAATTCACCCCAGTAAAAGGATCTGTACATTTATTAAAACCTGAAGAAACCTGAAATGTGCATCCTGGATAATCAGCAAGTGTGATATTCCCACTCCAGGTATCAGTGTCACAAACGTATTGTGTTGGAATGACTAATTGATCAAAGCAAGAAGTTGGGTCAGTGTCTCTTGTAAATGTTTCTTCTTTGGTCAAGTTCACTTCATCTACTTTCAAAATGTCTACTTCATTAGTACATGATGAAATCATAAATACGATAAAAACAAAAAACAATAATCTATTGAATAATTTTCCTACGGAACTAAGTGTGTGTGTGTGTGTGTGTGTTCTTCATCTTAATAATTTAATTGGTAAAATAACTAGTATCGATACAAATATAACACAATAGCATCCACAACAAAACTATTCACAATAAAATCCAACAAAAAACCAAATATAAATAAAGTCACCTCACAAACAACAACTGATTCTCACTAGATCCACGCTCTTCAAATCGATAATTATCATAATCAAAACCTCTTAAGTCTGAAGGGGCAGTAATTTTATTTTCGGCAATATATCTTGTCATAGTTCCTCTCGCTTTCTTTGCAAAAAATGAAACAAACTTATATTCCCCATCTTTATCTTCTCGAAAATCGATGTCTATGACTTTTGCTTTAAGTTTTTTCTTACCAACTGCTTTATAGTACTCATTGGAAGCAAGATTAACAATCGTATCGGCACCCATCTCTTTCAGTTCTTTGTTAAGCGATTTACTGATCATGTCACCCCAGAAATGATAAAGGTTAGTTCCTTTTTTGTTTTCTAGTCTTGTTCCCATTTCTAGTCTATATGGTTGCATCCTATCGAAAGGCATTAGCAAACCATACATCCCACTTAATATTCTTACATGCTCGTTCACATATTCCAGACTTGAGCTATCTAATGTTTCAGCTTCTAAACCCGTATAAACATCACCTTTGAATGCCATGATCGCTGATTTGGCATTCCCATCTGTATATTCTTTGGAGAAGGTTTTATACCTCTTCTTATTGAGTACCGCCAGGTTATCACTGATATGCATCATTGCTTTGATCTCTTCAACTGATTTCTTCTTTAGAATTCTAACCAGTTGATTGGTCTGAGTAGTGAATTGTGGAATTGTTAATTCTTTGACTGTATCTGGAGTTTCGAAGTCGAGTGTTTTGGCAGGAGATAAAAGTGTGATCATACTATTATATATTCTTTTCTTTAAAGGAGGTAACAAAGCTATGAAAAGAGAAAGTGTAAATGATGATTTTTGTTTAAAGATGTTTGTAATATTAATCTTCCTAAAAAACTTCTTAAAGCATAAAAGCCATTACTACCGTCAAAATCAATATTGCAATTGAGCCAAGAATAGCCAGTAGTTTTATCAGCTTAGTCAGAGCCATGTATCGCTGTTCTCCTTTTGAAGGAGAATTAAGGAGGAAGAAATTATCGTGTGATTTGGGTTCAACAATTAAATTAGAAGACGCAATTATAAAAACTGATCTACCATTCTTCTCCCTTGTTTAATTTAGTCTACTTGTGTTTTAATGGATAGTAGTGGACGTTTTTTCTTGTAAAACCGAACGTCTTATCCCTCCTAAGAGGATTAAAAACAGGACTAGTTCACATTTTAAATATAGGTTAAATACCTATTCAAAAGTCTTGAAGTTCTTTTAAAAACAAAAGAGGCTTCCTCATTAGAAGAAAGCCTCTTTGATTTTTTATCAAAATTAATTCTTAGTTATCTCCACCGCTTAAGATACTTGGTGCACTTGCTGGCACTGATTTATCATCTTCTGGCTTCAATATATTTCCAACTACTTTGATTACGTGTGGATCTCCACCTTCGTTCGTAGTAATTTTTACAGTTTTGTTGATTTTACCCAATCTGTTCGTTGCATATCTGATTTCGATATCAGCACTTGCACCTGGTAGAACTGGCTCTTTTGGCCATGTAGGCACAGTACATCCACATGACCCTCTAGCATTTTTGATTACTAATGGTTCAGTACCCGTATTCGTGAAACTAACTTTTCTTAATGGCTCTCCATGTTGCTTCATTGTTCCATAATCAACAGTATTTGACTCAAGAGACATAATAGGACCACCTGTATCAGGAGTAGCATCTTCAATTGGAGTAGGTGTTGTCGGCTCAGTAGATTGTGATACAGCCACCATGCTGAATGCAGCAAAAACGAATGCTAAAAGGAATATTTTTTTCATTGATATTTTATTTTAATAGTTTTTTTTTAAATCAGTAATACAAAAATAGGGATTTATATCGGATTACCAAGTTCATATATCATGCCGTCTTGTTAAACATGTGTTAACCAAAAATGTCAGCAATTGTCAATGACCAAATTTTATAAGAAAATCACAATAGGATTGATTGCCAATACGAACAATCTTTTGTAATTTCGCAGTTCTGCAAATATTACTCTTTAATATTTGTTTTTAAGATGTTGTTATTATATTAAGTCACTCCAACCTTGAGAAATATGAATACTGAAATAAAAGACATTACAGCTAATTCAGAAAAAGTATCTAAATCCGCAAAATTTAGAGAAGAAGTTCTTCAAGATTTCTATACTGCAGTGATGAGCAGAGAGGTCAGTCTTGTAGGCCGAAAAGAAGTGTTGACGGGTAAAGCCAAGTTTGGTATTCTTGGGGATGGTAAAGAACTACCTCAGATCGCCATGGCTCGAGTTTTCCAAAAAGGAGACTGGAGATCAGGTTACTATAGAGATCAGACATTCATGTTCGGTATTGGAGAATGTACAGTTGAACAATTCTTTGCTCAATTGTATGCAGACACCGAGAATGATCCTTTCTCAGGTGGTAGACAAATGAACAGTCACTACGCTACACCAACTATCGACTCAAATGATAATTGGCTACCCTTAAAAGATCTATATAATGTCTCATCTGATATCTCATGTACAGCTGGTCAGATGGCAAGAGGACTTGGTTTAGCTCAAGCTTCAAAATTATTCCGTCAAGGACCAGATTTCCCACTAAAAGATACACTTACCAAAGAAGGGAATGAAGTCATATTTTGTACAATCGGTGACGCAAGTACATCGGAAGGTCCATTCTGGGAGGCTATGAATGCTGCAACGGTAAACAGAGTGCCTTTGATCGCTTGTGTGTGGGATGATGGATATGGTATATCAGTACCTGTCGATAAACAAACAACAAAAGGTAGTATCTCTCGTGCTATGGAAGGTTTCCTTGTAGATGAGACTGGAGATGGAATGCTAATATACACCGTAAAAGGCTGGAATTACCCTGCCCTATGTGCTGTGTTCGAAAAAGTTACCGAAAAAGTAAGAAAAGAAAGTCGACCTGCAATGATTCATGTGCAAGAGTTAACTCAACCGCAAGGTCACTCTACATCTGGATCTCACGAAAGATACAAGTCAAAAGAAAGACTACAATGGGAACAAGAATATGACTGTAATAAAAAATTCGAAGAGTGGATTCTAAAAAATGAATTGGCGACTAAAGAAGATTTAGATGTTATAAAAGAAAAAGCTGCCAATGATGCCAAAGAAGGCAGAACAAATGCTTGGAATACTTATGCAGCTCCAGTAAAAGAGACAATTAAAAATCTATTAGCGATCTATGCATCAATATCTGACAAACCTGAAGTTGCAGTTGCATTAGAAAAAGATATCAGTACATTATTAAACCCTGTGTACAGTGATGTAGTGAAAAATGCTAGAATCTTAAAACAACACATGCTTGTAGAAACTGGTAAAACGCCGGAAGCACTTCAATCTTTCCTTGATGAGTCTTATGAATCTGCCAATGAAAAATATCATACGCATCTTTACGCTAGTTCTGATACCGCAGCTGTAAACATCCCAGCTGTAGCCGCTGAATATAGCGCCAGTTCTAAAAAGATTAATGGATTTCAGATTATCAATACTTTCTTCGATTTAGCACTGGAGAAGTATCCTAATATGATCGGTTTCGGAGAAGATGTAGGTAAAATAGGAGATGTAAATCAAGGATTCGCTGGGCTCCAAGATAAATATGGAGAACACAGGGTATTTGATACAGGTATTAGAGAATGGTCTATAATGGGAATGGCTATAGGTACAGCCATGAGAGGGCTGAGACCAATAGCTGAGATTCAATATCTTGACTATTTATTATATGGTTTATCACCACTATCGGATGATCTTGCTACACTAAGATATAGAAGTAACGGTATCCAAAAAGCACCAGCTATCATTAGAACTCGTGGGCATAGACTAGAAGGTGTATGGCATGCAGGTTCTCCGTTGGGGATGATGATCAATTCCCTTAGAGGAATGTATATTCTTACTCCGAGAAACATGGTACAGGCAGTTGGTTTCTACAACACTTTACTACAAGGAGATGATCCAGCGATCGTTATAGAATGTCTTAATGGATACAGACTCAAAGAAACATTACCTGACAACTTAGGCGAATATTCTCTTCCTCTTGGTGTGCCAGAAGTACTTCAAGAAGGAACTGATATCACAATCGTAACTTATGGATCATGTGTGCGTGAAGCTGAGAAAGGCATCAAAATGTTAGAAAAAACAGGTGTATCTATTGAGTTGATCGATGTACAATCACTTCTTCCTTTTGATCTTGAGCACTCAATCGTAGAATCTCTAAAAAAGACGAATAAAATCATATTTTTGGATGAAGATATGCCTGGCGGTGCAACTGCTTTCATGATGAAGGAAGTCCTCGAAACACAAGGTGGATATCAATATCTTGATGCGGCACCAGTAACATTGACTGCGTGGGAACACAGACCTCCATTTGGATCAGATGGTGATTACTTTACTAAACCTGGACCAGAAGATATATTTGATGAGGTGATGGAAATGATGAGGGCTTATGAACCGGATAGGTTTTGGTAGGTTTTAGAAATTTGGTTAGTATAGGCTGTTTAGGGTTCTGCTTGAAAGGTTGTTTATTTTACTATTTGGGATAACGTGCTAGCTGTACCCGTCGTAGCCTGCCGATAGGCGGCTATGATCGAGGTCACAGCGTGTTGTTGTGTCGTTTTTTTTTAGAAACTATTCAAAAATAACTTTCCAGAGTTGTCTTTGTCGTTCAGTCTTAGACAAATATCTTTATCTTCAATTAAATCAGGCATATCTTTCGGTAAATCAGAATCTATTAAAGTGACTATATATTGTAAGTCATATTCTTCACAAAACTCTTTTATTAGATTTATATATCTAATTTTAATTCTGTCGTCCAAACCTTCTAAAACTCCATCGTGATAAACAAATTTGTAGAATGATTTATCAGAATAATTAACTAATAGTGATAAGTCAAAAGCTACGCAGAGTAATTTTTTATATGTCGTTCCTTGTGATTCAGATGTTTTTAATAAATCAGTTCTGTTTTGGTAATCAGCATTAAATTCAACATTCCCTTGTTTATTTAATTTCAAAGAAATTAAAGCATTTGAATCTAAAATTTCTTTTATTATTGAATTGAATATTTTATTAATATTTGAATGTTTTCTTTTAGACAAAGACTGTTTGATTTCTGAAATTTTATCACCTATTATTTCTCTCTTGGCTTTAATGTCGTTTTCTAAAATTAAAGTACTATCAATTGCTTTTAATTTATCTTTGATTCGTTCAATTTCAACTTCTATACTAATAGTTTTTTTCTGGTATTCCTTAAACTTAAAATAGCTATCTTTTTCTGTTAATAAAGACAATAAGTCACTTTTTTGGGATTCAATTTCTTTAATATTTTTGTTCAATTTGGTATAATCAACTTTTAGCAGACTTAGAGTTTCAGAAAGATACTCTTTGCGTTCTGTTGTTAAGGATTTTTGAAAATTAATTAAATCGTCATATTCCTTTTTTAATTGCTTAGGGTAATACAAGTTTACATCGTCAAATAGACTATTAATTTCTTTATCGTCAACATCATCATTTATTTCAGATAATGAAGATTCTATTTTGTTAATTTCATATGAGATTCTATATCTATCAGTATTGAATGTCTGAAGTTTTATATCTATTACTTCAACAAGTTCTTTATTTGTTAGAATATCTTCTTTAAAAAAATTGAATTTATCTATTTGGTTTTTAATCTCTGAAAGTTCAATTTTCTTTATTTCTAAAAGCCCTTCTAATCTGTCTTTTTCAGAAGTATCAATTTGTGCTTCTAACCTTAAAGTTTGTATTTTTTTCTTTAAGTCATCTATTTCCTCTTCAATCTCTAATTTTTCTAAAACAAGAGTTCCATTAAATCCAAGTAAATCAAAAACAAATGGTTTCCAATCTTTATATTTGCCTTTAAATTTGTTTAATTTAAAAACATCTAAATAGTCTTGTTGACTTCTTAAAAAATAGGTTATTGATTTTCTGTAATCCCAATTTAGTAAAACATTAAAATCTAAGCATTCATTAAATTTTGCTTTTGCTTTTTTCAATGTTAATTCTTCATCCCACTTAATATCGGTTTTAAAGTTATTTAGTTTAGATTCGTTCAGCTTAAATGATATTTTAGTAGCCGTGTTTATAGAACGTTTAATGACTAAATACTTTCCGCTATTTAGTTTGAATTCTCCGTAAAAATCTTGACCAATAAAAAGATTATTACCTAATAATTTATCTGTATTCTTATTATAACTTGATAAGAGTAAAAAGTCAATAACTCTAATTAAGGAAGTTTTACCTAAATTATGTGTATCATCTTTCTTATCACTTTCTATAAACGCAACAACAGCATTGAATTTTTCATTAAATTCAATATTCTTAAAATTTTTATTAGAATATATTTTACTAATCTTCATTATTGTCGTTGATTAACGTAATTGCGTCAATGTTTTTTAAGTATTCTATTTTGCCAATAGAAAATAAAAAGGTTAAAGAATAATTGATATTGTTTTTTGCATTTACTCCAATTTCACTTACTAACATTTCTTTTAAATCTTCATATTTTATTAAAGTTTCCTCTTTTAGGAAGCCCAAAACTTTGCCTGCAATATAAATTACAGAATATTTAATGTTCGTATGTTTTGTTGGTGTTAGCATAATTTATTCATTAATTCCAATATCACAATTGTAATACATATAGTGCAGAAATAGACGAACTAAGCTTCTATTAGATTTTAATTCCGGATTATTTTCTACAATAAATTTGTATAAATAATTAAAAATTAGATCGAACTTGTCAAATTCATCTCTATGCAGGCTAAGTCCTATTATGATGTGCTAGAATTGATGTTATTGAGCCTAAAATAGAAATAATCCAAATCACGGATGCCGTAAGAAACACCTATTAATCTCTTAAGATTTCGGTTGACTGTCTCAGCTGGGGCATTTGTAAAGCCCTCAATAAAGTAGTTAATAATTTGGCTCGAGTATCTTTTCATAGTAACTGCAAGAGCATTGATGTGATCGTTTTTAAATAGTTTTAATTTCTGTATCCAATCTTGTAGTTGTAGTCTTT
>JBLHWH010000255.1:0-8149 GCA_047628935.1 Halioglobus sp.
ATGCTTTGGGATTTAGTTTTGTAGTAGGAGGGCTCACGTATTTAATGTTACAGTTTCTATTCTGATCTTAGATAATTATTTGGCTAATTTCTTACAGTAGAATTCTGCTTTATCTTGAAAGAGTCTATGTCTATTTTCTTTTTAGTATTTGATTTTGACTTCACTGTGCCGAATAACTTAAGTATTGTATGCATCGGGTATGTGTTAGATTTTATTATTATTTCAGGTTTTTGCCCTCCTTACTTATTGACACTGTTGTAGGTTACGCCTATTTCACATGATTCACCCGGAGCAATATCTATGAATGGTACAGTTGGTCTAGCACAACCACATGAGGCCTCAGCGCCTATTATTTGAAGTAGAGCTTTACCGGTATTGGTAAATTTAAATTTCTTTTTGATAATATCACCTTCTACAATCTCTCCAAATTTCCAAATAATATCTTCAAACTCTATTTTTGCAGTACGTTTGGTAACTTTCCTTTTAGGTGTTTTTTATTTTTAGCTGAGATAGGGTTTTCTTTTTCTACTTGAGTTTTAACCTCAGTGGGTATTTTCTCTTTTTCATCCGCTTTATTATTTATTAATGAATCGGCATTTTGGATCATCCCTTCCTTTCCAGATTTTGTCTTTTTTTTAGGTACAGATGATTTTGAATTCTCTTTAGGAGGAGTTATATCTTTATCTACATCAAATTTGCATTTTATCATAAAACACAAACTTATGAGCGTCAAAAATAAAAAGGTATTTTTTAAGTTTATAGAAATGAATCCAAAGATAGTAAAGTGATTTAAAAATTATCTTAAGACAGAAAAGTTATCTACTTTGATAAATTCTTGATCGGTACAAGTATACTTCACTTTATATATATACATTCCTGAATTTACTGGTTGCCCCTTAAAAGAGCCATCCCAAGTATCTGTTTTATTTATTGCTGTCCACATTTTACCACCCCATCTATCATATATTTCAAAATATTCCATTTGATCTATAAGGAATAGACTGCTTATACCATATCTATCATTAAGCTGATCATTATTTGGTGTAAAAGCATTTGGAAGAAATAAGTTGGAACAATCTAATTTGTCGGGATCGATTACGTTTATAGTTACTTGATCGTTTGTCAGGCAGTTACCATCATTTTCTATATTCAAGACATACGTAGTAGTAGTGTTTGGTGTAGCTATAGGATTCAGAATAGACGGGTCATCAAGGTCGGTATTTGGTATCCAAGAAAAATTAGATGCACATGTAGATCCAACATTTATATCAACAGGAGACCCTGTAATTATTGTTGTGTCGTTGGTTGTTATTTGGTCTGGATTTAGTGAATTCGCTGCAATTTCGGTAGCGGAAAGAGCTCTCTGATAAAATATGAATTCATCAATCCATCCATTAAATCTATCTAAATTGACAGCTAAACATGGACTATTGTTTATTGTAAGTCTTGCACTTTTATTAAAATTTACAATTCCGTCGGATAATATAGTAACAACAGGTGCAGCATCAAGATAAAGGCTATAGAATAGCTCAGATTTAGTCAATACTAGTCTGTGCCAACATAAAGATTGATCTAAATCAATAGGTTCAGTTTCGATATTACCGATATTTTGAGCCAATTCGAATAAAATTTTATTGTTAAGTGGATTATAACTAACAGCTAAAAATGAATCTAATGCACATTCTGATCTTACAGAGAGTATGTCAGTCCTTGTGGTCACTTGATCAAAACGGAAATAAAAACTGATTGTAAAATCTTCTTCCATCAAAGAATCAATTTCAGAGGGGAAAATTAAATTGTCATTATTTCCATCAAAGTACAGTCCGTCAGCAATCAACCCACAGTCACAGCTAGGATCAGAAGTAGTGATAGCAACGGGTAATAACCCTGCTTGATCTGCAAATGTACAGTCATCAAATGTATATTGTGACGGTTGACCACTGATAGAAAACGAAAAAAGACTGAGCAGTAAAAAGCTCGCAGAAATTATATATTTTGAGTTGATATGCATATCTATATTGAGATGTTAGCGAAAAACAGGTAAATTAACCTCCGAACATACCTGACATTCCAGGTGGTAGCATTTGACTAATCATACTTTGTGATTCTTTTGCTTCTTCTTCACCAATTTTTTCTAGGAGGTTGTTTATAGCGACTAAAAGTAGATCTTCAAGTTCTTCTTTGTTTTCTGGTGATTGATATTTTTCATCAATTGATATATTGACTATTTCTCTTGCACCATTACCAGTTACAGTTATTCCTTCTAGTGTTTCCGAAAGAGTAATTGCTTGAAGTTTTTTCTTCATTTCAAGCTGTTTTTCTTCCATGTTTCCCATTAAATCTCCTAACATATTGGTCATTTTTTATTTAAGTCTCCTTGCAGTCTAACTTCAGGAATTGAAGTTCATTGATTAAGAGATACTACTACAGATTAAGTGAGTACATCGTTAACATTCTTTGTTTGCAAAGATATCATTTTGATACTATTATTATGAAACGAAAAAAGAGCAATAATCATTACTGATTACTGCTCTTTTCTAAAACTTGTTTTACAAGCTTATTGCTTGATTATCTTCTTGATTTCTTTTCCTGATTGTGTATTTACTTGCGCAAAGTAAATACCATTTGGTAGATCTGAAATATCAATTCTTGACTGCATTTCTGTGGTGGTCATTTCTTTGATAGTTTGACCTACTTCATTGAACACAATTAGAGATGCTACTTGTTGCTCATCCATGACTATATTAATATAGTCAGATGTTGTAGTAGGGTAGATGCTGATTCTAGATTTCATGTTGTCAGCTCTTAGGATGTCAGAATATTCGTACTTACCATCGAAATCTATTTGCTTAATTCTGTAGTAGTTAGCCCCACTGTTTGGACTTTTATCTACATGTCTGTAATATATAGACGCGTATGAGTTTCCACTACCATTTACTTTTCCTATTGTTTCGAAGTCATTGCCATTGTTGGATCTTTCTATCGAGAAGAAGTCGTTGTTTATTTCAGTTGCAGTAGTCCAAGACAGTACATTTTGGTTGTCTTTTGATTGAACGTCGAACGAGACAAGTTCGACAGGAAGAATATTTTCCCCTCTTGGTGTTGGAGCCGTTACGAACCAAGATCCTCTTTGGATTGATTGATTCTGAGAATCATTATTTATATTCTCATCTATTTGTTCAATTTCATTAAAACCATTCAATAATCCAGTATCATCAGCATCATTAACACCATAAACAAGTACGTCAATTAATGTAGAAGTAGAAATAGGAGTGTCATTCGGGAAGTCAGTATTATCACCTAAGAATAATGCTACGGCATCAGCCCCATTTTGTATTTGATCCTGTGTTCCTCCTAGACTTACTTCTGGATTGCCAGGAGCTCCTGGTCCTCCTAAAATAAAGTATCCGTTCAGATCTAATTCAAAACCATCCAAATCTATTGCTTTGTAAGATTTATCATCTCCTCCGTTGTAAAAAACCAAAACTAGACCGTCTAAAGAGTAAAATGGTAGTCCAAATAATTCAACAAATTCTGCCACATCTGTTCCAGGAGTATCAGCATCTACTTCATTTATTCTAATATCATCTATAGAAGGAAGTGGAACATCATTGGAATTTATTGTTAATGTATGTTGTGTATTTGTTCCAATCATAGCATTTAGGCCTCCAGTTGCATTAGCTAAATTCAGCACTAATGTCTCGTCATCTTCTTCATCTATATCGTCTGTGATATCGATAGAAAGACATTGTTGTGCATTTGATCCTGCAGGAAATGTAAGTGTTGAAGGGAAAGTGATAGTAGTATAATCTGCTCCATTTATACTTGTACTTGCTGCATCTAATTCTATATCAACAGAAGTATCATTTGTTGCATCTTCATTAAGTATATTAACGCAAACAGTTACAGTTGCAGCATCTTCATTAAAGTCAGAAGTTGCAATACCAAATTGTACTTCAGTATCACCTCCTGTATTTGGGCACCCATCTGTAGGTTTTCCGAAATCAGCTGTTGATGTACCTGCTCCAATATTAGAAAATCTAGTACTTGGATCAGTCCATCCATCTGTATCTCCTGTCGTAATTCCAGATAATAGTTGTATGTTTTGATTTGCAGTACTCACACCACTACCTGACCAAGATGACCCTGGGTCTGACCCTGGAGTACCAATAACATCTTGTATAACTCCATCTAAAAATACTTGTATTGCGTCATCACCATTGAAAGTAAAATTTTTCGGGCTAAACAGTGCATCAGGGCATGAATCGCTAATTCCTGATGGATCCATGTTTGATGTGCCTACTACTATTACATTTCCTGCTTTTAGTATTCCAGTACTTACTGTGTGATCAAGTGAGGGGCTATTTCCATTAGTACCTTTGAAGATCGTAATATTACTTACCGATAGATCAATATCAGTCATTGTTGGATTCCAAATTTCTATTCCCTTTGGAATACTTCCGGAGCTGGTTTCAACATATTGACTAATAACTACTTGTGCGTTACTCGATGTCAAGAATGACGTAATCATAAATAAAACAAATAGTAATATTTTTCTCATAGCTAGCAATTTTTGAGAAGTGAATAATTTAAAGGAATTGATTTTCCAATTTAACGATAACTTTTGAAGGTTAATTGGAAATACAAAGATAATCACAAATGTAAACTATCCGACTATATCCTGTAATGGTTATGTTAATTGTTGTTCTAATAAGTAACCGATAAAGAAGACATAGAAAATCAATAGCATATACCCTTCCCATCTTGAGATTCGCTTAGATAGACATATGATTCCAAATAGTACGGTAACAGCGATCATAAATGGTACACTGAAAACCATAGTGTCTTCAGGAATAGTGAGGTCACCCATTAGGCCAGGGATAGCCATTACGGCGTATGTGTTGAATATATTAGAACCTAGAACATTACCAACTGCCATACCATGGTTTCCTTTCTTCGCCGCTGTAATACTTACTATGACTTCTGGTAGAGAAGTACCTAAAGCAACTATCGTGATGGATATGATATGAACAGGAATCTCCATCATAGTAGCTATACCTTCCATTGCATAGATAGTGTATTTGGCGCTAAGGAAAATGGCAATTGATCCCAACAGTAGGATCAACCAATCTTTCGGAGCAGTTTTTGTCTTTACTATGGATTCATCGTTGGTTCCTTTGAAAGAATTAAGAAGGAAAACAGCCAGTGCAGCTAAGAAAACAAGGCACTCCATAGTACTGAGCGTGAAATCTTGGAGTGCGAAATAAAGAAGGAATGCAGATCCAAATAACATCGGGATATCTGTATTCATGACATCATAGTCTATTTTTATACCTTTTCCATATACAGCGGCAGCACCTAGGACTAGTAAGATGTTAGTTATGTTAGATCCTACAGCATTACCAATCACGATCTCTGAAGACCCAGAAAATACAGAAGCTATAGATGTAGCCAACTCAGGAAGTGAAGTTCCGAATGCAACAATGGTGACACCGATAATAAATGAAGGGATACCCATTGCTAATCCTACTTTTTCAGCGGAATCCACAAATTTGTCAGATGCAATAAGCAAGATAGTAATGCTCGCAAAGAAGATAAGGAGAAATATTAACAAGTGTTATGGATTTATAGATTTAATAATTCTATTAAGCTGCAAAAGTAGTGTAATATATTCCAAGTCACAGAAGTTTCAATTTAGTTCTAAAAATAGGTCTATTAAAAAAGGACAAGTATATTTGCATTTCAATAATGTAATATGATTAAGAAACTTTCTGCTGGCGACCAACCCACTCCTGGAGGTAAAGGAGCTGAAATGAGTTTCTTTGATCATTTAGATGAATTGAGGAAAGTGATATTTCGATCGTTAGTAGCTATTGTAATAATCGCTATAATGGTATATCTATCAAGTAGATTTATTTTCGAAGAGATCATTTTTGGACCATTATCAAAAGATTTTGTCACATTTAGATTGTTTTGTGAGCATCTAGGTATATGTTTTGAGAAAACAAATATTGCCATGAAAACCAACCAGTTGGCTGAGTCATTTATGATTGATCTTAAAGTGTCTTTTTATATTGGTATTATCTGTTCCTTTCCTTACATATTCTACCAGTTGTGGGGTTTCATAAAACCAGGGCTGTATTCCGCTGAACAGAAAGTTACCAGAGGTGTAGTAGCAGCTTGTAGTTTTCTGTTTTTTACTGGGGTTTCTTTTGGATATTTTATTTTGGCTCCATTTGCAATCAAGTTTTTAGCCAATTATAGAGTTGCGGAGATTGTTGATACTGAAGTTACATTGTCTAGTTATGTTGCCTCTATGACTATGTTTATCATTCCATGTGGCATAATGTTTCAGCTTCCATTAGTGGTTTATTTTTTAGCTAAACTTGGAATAATCACTCCTGATTTTATGCGTAATCATAGGAAGCATGCTTTCGTTGCTATTCTAGTTCTAGCTGCGATATTGACTCCACCAGATATCTATACTCAATTTATGATTGGCGTTCCTATCTATGGGCTATATGAATTAAGTATCTTTATAGCCGCTAGAGAAACTAAAAAAAGAGAAAAATCACTTAATGATTAATTGAATACAATCTTTAATATTAGAGATAACAAAGAAATATAAACTACCAGTATGCAAAGATTATCGTCGAATTTGACATTGTTTTTTAAGATATTTCTTCCAGTATCATGGGTTTCCTTTTTTGGTGTTTTTGGATTGGTCATCTTTTTAATTGACCCAACGGACGAGCCATTTCTCACTTCATCCATGTTTCGCATGATTTATGTCGGATGTTTCTTGTTTTTTTTGACGTTGATCTATTTTACCATATTTCAGTTAAAGAGAGTAGAAACTTCTGATGGATATATATTTACAACTAATTATTTCAAAACTGTGAGGTTCTCAATAGATAATATAGAGAAGATATCTGTAATGAATCTTGGAATTACTAAGATTGCAAGAATGCATCTACACAATAAAGGTGTGTTTGGTAGTAGAATACCATTCATAGCAAAGGAAAGTAGCCTTGATAGTTTTAGATCTAGTTATCCTAATATTCAGATAGATTAGAGTCCTAAGCGGCTTTCTATTTTGTATTTGTTTCGGCCATAAGCACTTCTACTGACCAATTCTGCTACGAATCCAGCAATAAATAATTGTACCCCTACTATAATGAATAGCATGCCAAGGAAAAAGGCAGGTCTATTTGCTATTCCACTTACATCAAAAAACAATTTAGAAATACTTAAATAGGTAAGCATACCAGTTCCAAGTAAGGAAATTAAGATTCCCATTACACCAAAAAAGTGCATAGGTCTTTTTCCAAACTTACCAACGAACATAATAGAAAAAAGATCAAGTGGACCATATATAAATCTTGACAATCCAAATTTAGTCACACCATATTTTCTTGCTTGGTGTTGTACGACTTTTTCTCCTACTTTATTAAATCCTGCCCATTTTGCAATGACAGGTATATATCTATGCATTTCACCATAGACTTCAATATTCTTCACGACTTCACTCCTGTATGACTTTAGACCACAGTTCATATCATGGAGTTTAACTCCACTCATCCATCTTGTGACACCATTATATAATTTGGTTGGAATTGTTTTGGTTATCGGATCGAATCTCTTTTTCTTCCAACCAGATACGATATCGAATCCATCATTCTTGATCATTTTATATAATCCAGGAATCTCATCAGGGCTATCCTGAAGATCAGCGTCCATTGTGATAACAACATCTCCTTCTGTAGCCTCAAAACCTACATTGAGCGCTGCACTTTTTCCATAGTTTCTACGAAATTTGATGCCCTTAATGTTGCTGTTTTTATTCTGAAGATCAAGAATTGTCTTCCAAGAATTATCAGTACTTCCGTCATCTATAAACATGATTTCATAAGAAAAATTATGTTCTACCATGACTCTTTCTATCCATTGGCTTAATTCGGGCAATGACTCTTCTTCGTTAAGTAGGGGTATGACAACTGATATATCCAAAGTATAATTTTTTACAAATTTAACCTTACAAATTTGGATTAGGTAATGAATGGTTCAAAAAAATGTTCTTGTGTTCAAGAACTTTTAACTTGAGGACTTATTATTACTGGTCTGAATGAAAAAAATGTTCTTGTGTTCA
>JBLHWH010000256.1:0-8140 GCA_047628935.1 Halioglobus sp.
AGTATAATTTAGAATATTTTATGGATTATTTCTGAATGATCTATAAACATAGAATAATATAATTTTTGGTAGACAGCGTTTGGATTAATGCAACATAAGCATAATCTGGGTAGCAATAAATAGACAAAGTAATAACCAAAAGAGGCAAAATTATGGTAATCAACATAGGTAAATGAAATGGATCCAATATTTGATAAGAATAGGTGCAAAAATAAAATTTTGTAAAAAATGGCAATTCTTTATATAAAAATTGTCGACTACCAGATTAACCATATCTTTTTTATAAAATATAGGAGTTGTAAAACATGAAGATTTCAAATACTAATATCCCTCTAAAGTCCCTTAAAATACATGCCTTTGGATAGTTAAATTGATAAGAAATATCCATACATTTGCACCAAATTTGAGAAAGGACAGAAATGGAGGTTCTAAAGATTCCACTTTATCTTTCTCATTAACTATAATTTTATAGCACAATATGTCTGTAATTAGAATAGCATCTAGATATGCAAAATCTCTTCTTGATCTAGCCAAAGATCAAAATGTGATGGATGAGGTAGTAAGTGATATGGAAGGGTTTTCTAAAATGGTAGAGAACAGAGATTTATACTTATTGCTAAAGAGTCCAATTATAAATATTGGTAAGAAAGCTGAGATATTTACTGCCCTGTTTGAGGGGAAAGTGAATAAACTTACAAAAGCATTTCTTGATATCGTATTGAGAAAAGGAAGAGAAAGTCTTCTACCTGAAATAGCGGCTGAGTTTTTGAACCAGTATAAAGCTATGAAAGGTATATCTTCAGTAATATTGACAACGGCTGCGCCAATTAGTGCTGATACATTGGAAGCAATCAAAGCTAAGTTGCTCGCAAGTACAGCTACTGATCAAGCAGTTGAAGTAGAGTCTAAAATAGATGAGTCTATCATCGGTGGATTTATTGTAGAAATAGGAGATAATTTGATCGATGCAAGTGTTTCGCATAAGTTAGCTGAGCTAGCTAAAGCGATGACGAACAAAGAATACCAGAAAGCCTGAAAGCTTTGGTAAATGATATTCTCTTCAAAAGTGTAGAGATTAGAAAGCCAAAACTGTTAGATAAATAGTCAAATTTGGCTATTCATAAAAGTAATTAAAGAAATCACTTATTCTGTGAGCTTAGCTCAAAACAAAAAGTGAAACTGAATTAAATAAAACAACAATTTTAAAATTCAATAGATATGGTTGATGTAAAGCCTGATGAAATCTCTGCAATCCTGAAACAACAACTTTCTGGGTTCAAATCAGAAGCGGAACTAGAAGAAGTAGGTACAGTACTCCAAGTAGGTGATGGTATTGCTCGTGTATACGGGTTGTCAAAAGCACAAGCGGGAGAGCTAGTATCATTCGAAAATGGTGATAATGCCATCGTTCTTAACCTTGAGGAAGACAACGTAGGTGTTGTACTTCTAGGATCTGGTGTAGGTATCAAAGAAGGATCTACTGTAAGAAGAACTAACAAGATTGCTTCTATAGATGTAGGAGAAGGAATGTTGGGAAGAGTAGTAAATCCTCTTGGTCAGCCTATCGATGGAAAAGGACCAATAACTGGTGATACGTATGAGATGCCACTAGAGCGTAAAGCTCCGGGTGTAATTTACAGACAGCCAGTAAGTGAGCCACTACAGACGGGTATCAAAGCAATCGATGCGATGATTCCAATTGGTAGAGGACAGAGAGAGCTTATCATTGGTGATAGACAAACTGGTAAAACAGCTATCGCAATTGATACGATCATCAACCAAAAAGAATTTTACGATAGAGGAGAACCTGTATACTGTATATATGTAGCATCAGGTCAAAAAGCATCTACGGTAGCACAAGTAGCTAAAGCACTTACTGAAGCTGGAGCAATGCCTTATACAACTATCGTTTGTTCGGCGGCATCTGATCCTGCACCACTTCAATTCTACGCACCATTCTCAGGAGCGGCGATTGGAGAGTTTTTTAGAGATACAGGAAGACCAGCATTGATTGTATTTGATGATTTATCAAAGCAAGCTGTAGCATATAGAGAAGTATCATTACTTCTTAAGAGACCCCCAGGTAGAGAGGCATACCCAGGTGATGTATTTTATCTTCACTCAAGACTATTGGAGAGAGCTGCAAAGGTGATCAACAATGATGAGATCGCAAGAACAATGAACGATCTTCCGGAATCATTAGCGAAATCTGGTCTTGTAAAAGGTGGTGGATCATTAACTGCACTTCCTATTATTGAAACACAAGCGGGTGATGTATCTGCATATATCCCGACTAACGTAATTTCGATTACAGATGGTCAGATATTCTTGGAGTCTAACTTATTTAACGCAGGTATCAGACCAGCGATTAATGTAGGTATCTCAGTATCAAGGGTAGGAGGATCTGCACAGATCAAATCAATGAAAAAAGTAGCAGGTACACTTAAGTTGGATCAAGCTCAATATAGAGATCTTGAAGCATTTTCTAAGTTCGGATCTGATCTTGACCCTGCAACGCGTGCAGTACTAGAGAAAGGTAAGAGAAATGTGGAAATTCTTAAACAAGCACAATATTCTCCAGTATCAGTAGAGAAGCAAGTAGCAATAATCTACTTAGGATCTAAAGGTTTACTATCTGATGTTCCTGTTAACAAAGTAATGGAATTCGAAGAAGTATTCTTGACTGCAATGGAAACACAAGCGCCTGATGCTCTAGAATCACTAAGAAAAGGTAAACTTTCTCCGGAAGCTGTAGAAGCTATAGAGAGAATCGGTGCTGAAATTTCATCTCAATTCAAAGGGTAAAAGTAGACTGCTCGACTGTTCGACATTAGAGATTTCGACTTAGTGTGTTTGAAAATCAAATAGCTAGTTGCTATAATAATATTGGAATAGTCAAGAGTCTTACTTTCTAAGAAGTGTAAACTTAATTAGTCAAAAAGCGAAACGGTCCAGTGTGGCTTACAATAAGTAAGCGTACGTGATCGAAGCGCAAAGCGATCTAAAAGTCTAGTAATATGAGTGGACAATTAAAAGAAGTAAGAGAAAGGATCACCTCTGTAAAATCAACGCAGCAGATCACTAAAGCCATGAAAATGGTATCTGCAGCAAAGTTGAGAAAAGCGCAACAAGCGATTACAGAGATGCGACCATATGCGGATAGATTGAATAAAATGTTGCAGAACATTTTGTCAAATCTAGAAGGCGATGCTAATACATCTTTCGGAGTAGAGAGAGAGGTAGAGAATGTTGCTATCGGTATTGTAACATCAAGCAAAGGACTTTGTGGAGCTTTCAATACGAATATTACAAAAGCCGCTATCGCTAAGATAGAAGGCGAATATGCTGTTCAAGCTTCCAAAGGAAATGTAACGATCGTTGGTCTTGGTAAAAAAGGAATCGATTCATTAAAAAAGAAATACCCGAATCTAAAGTTTATCAATGAGCATGTTGGTATTTTTTCTAATTTGACATTTGATGCTATATCTGCAGGAGCGACTCACTTAATGGATGGTTTCTTAGACGGTACTTATGATAAAGTAGAAGTTTCTTATGGCAAGTTTAAAAATGCTGGATTACAATTTCCTCAGTGTGTACAGTATTTACCTGTACCCAAAATGGAAAAAGTTGAAGGTGCTTCTAAAACTAAAGCTGATTATATTTTCGAGCCTGGAAAAGAAGAATTACTGGAGCAATTAGTTCCTAGTATACTACAGACAACTTTCCAAAAGTATGTTCTTGATACTCATGCCTCAGAACATGGCGCAAGAATGACAGCCATGGATGCTGCGACTGAAAATGCAGAGGAAATAATAAAAGATCTGAAAATTACCTATAACAAAGCGAGACAAGAAGCGATTACAAAAGAGCTTTCTGAGATCGTAGGTGGTGCAGCTGCATTGGCGGGCTAGTGTGGCTTGTTCATAGAACAAACGCACGTATAAGGTAGCTATTATAGAGTGGCTTGCGCAGCAAACACTCGGGATAGCAGACTTCCACTTAAATCAAGTGCAAAAGATCTAATAGTATAAACAGAGATAAACAAGAGGCTTACCGAGAGGTGAGCCTTTTGTGTTTTTGGGACAAAAGCAATATAGTACGCAGACTCCCTATATCACTACGTGAGCCCCTTTTCGGTTACGAAACGCCAATAAATGCTGCCACTCGATTTGTACTCATTCTTTCATTCATTCATTCATTCAATTAATAACATTATCTTTAGTTAACGAAATTATTATCTTCTTAACTCGCGCAAACCAAACCATGAAGACCTATTACAAAAGAATATACCCTCACATAAACCCAATAGGAGTTACCTATTTTATTACTTTCCGGTTACTCAATAGTATTCCTAAAAAGGAAATTCAAAAACTTAAAAAGGAATACTATATACAGTTTCATAATCTAGAAAAAATAGAAAATAGTGTTGATAGAAATAGAGAAATCTTAGATTATAGAAAGAGATACTGTGGTAGGTATGAAGATCTATTGCACGATATTAATAGTGGTCCTATGATACTGGCTGAGGACAAGATAATGGACTTAGTTTCAGAGCAAATTCACAGGTTTGATAACGAATTATACAAACTAGTCTGTTATTCCATAATGTCTAATAACGGCCATATTCTTATAGAAGCTAACTTGTCCGATGAAGTTAGCAAGATAGAAACCTTCGAAAAGAAACTATTCGATAATCATACGCACTTATCATACGCACTTATCATATATAATGCTGCGAATAAAAGGAGCATCATCGCGATACATTAATATAGAATTGAGTAAAACTGGAAATCTCGGGGAACCTGAAAGCTATGATATATATATATATCCGCAATGAAAGAATGCTCTCAAACGTAATAAATTATATGATGCAAAATCCAGTCAAGGCAGGAATTGTTGAGAACTGGGAATCATATAAGGGTAATTATTTAGGTGAAATCGGATGATGGAAAATGCATCACTACGTTAGCGCTCTTTTGGTTTGTGCTAAAGTACAAAACGCCATTAACCGCTGCCAATAACTGCTACCTGTCAATGGTCTTCATACTTTCAAGTATGAACGTCACAACTTTGCGGAGCAAAAGCAAAACATGAACACCTGAAATATGGATCACTCCGTAAGTCCTTATTTCAGGTTGAACTAAAGGACTAAACGCTAATAACCGCTCTGCCAATTAATTTTTCAGCGATGAATACCCCCTAATAAGCCCTATATCTAGCCACCAAACTCTCATCCTTCTCCTTACTTATAATCTCATCTAATATTCCTCCTAACAAAGATACTTGCTCCTCATTCTCTTTCTTAGCACCCTCGGCAGTAATAGCTTTACCAGTCTCAGAAAATTTATTTTTGATAGAATTCAAAGTATTCGTAGCTAGATATCTGCGGTACATATTATCATTTTCGATTCCCATAGATCTGAGCATACCTACTCTAGATAGAATCGTTTTATTGTCTTGATTAAGAAGCAGATCACTGTATCTACCGAATACATTGAAAAGTTGGTAGATATAAATATTTGCCATGTTATCTTCTATGTAGTTCAAGTATTTCGCATCACCTGTTTCCGCAAAGAATTCTGCCAGTTGACCTATTATCGCTGGGGAATCGTCAGCCATCATCTTTTCAGCATATTTGATTCCTTTTGCAGGATCATATTGATAAACTATGTCCAATGCTGGTTTTAATGGGCCGTATGCTGCCTCATTTTTTAATACTAATTCAGCTATAGGGGCTGCTTTTTCTCCCATTTCACTGCTGTACTTCATTAATGCATTTGCGCGAACAGAAGAATGTGGATCTTCTGTGATTAAGGATTTTATTTTATCCATTTCGGACATGCTTGCAGTTGTTACACCAAGGTTTCTTAGGATGTGATGATTGTCTTCGATTAACAGGTAAGCTACATTTGTAATTGCAGGATTTCCATTTAGCATATTAGCGGCTATCCTCTTGTCAAAATGGTTTGGAGAATATTGAAGTAAGGCAAATAGTTCGGTACTATCTCTATCTTCTCTTACTTCACCGAGTAGGGTTGATTTACCGTCTAGGACTGTGACTAGGGGGTGCTCATTTATACCATTGATTATGATTGTATCTTTTCTTGCATCTACGACTACAGAATGATAAGAAATATTTCCATTTGTATCATAAACCGCCGCTTCTAGAGGAAGAATAAATATAGGTCTATGATTTTCTACGTTCTGTATTTGGCTCGTATATATCATCACTTTCCCATCAGCGTAATCGTATGTTACATCCATAATCGGATGTCCTTGATCTAGGTACCACTGATCGAAAAACCAATTAAGGTCTTGCCCAGTAGTCTCTTCGAATGCCATTCTTAGTTCTGCGGTCTCTACAGCTGTAAATTCATTGTCTTTTAGATATTTGTTAAGAGAAGTAAAGAAAGCACCATCTCCCACGATATGTCTCAGCATGTGAAGAACAAGACCACCTTTGTTATAACTATGCGCATCAAACATATCTTCTTTGTCCTCAAATCCGTAGTGGATGAGAGGGTGTGTACCTGACTGCTGTGCCATATAGAAGTAGCCTTCCATCTCTGACATTCTGATCGCATCTGCATCATCTTTACCATATTTGTGCTCGTACCATAGATATTCACTATAGTTAGCGAATCCTTCATTCAACGTAAGGTTAGCCCATGATTCACATGTAACAAGGTCACCAAACCAATGGTGAAACATCTCATGTGCCACGATTTGATCATTTTCATTATCGATGAGTTCTCTCTTTGTTTTTTGTACAAAATCACCAAAGATTACACCTGTCGTGTTTTCCATAGCTCCAGATACATAGTCTTCAGCGATTACCTGGCTGTATTTATTCCATGGATACGGGTAGTCAAGCAAATCAGAGAAGAATGTCAACATTTCGCCCGTATGGTTGAATATTTCTTTTGCATGCGCTTCATAAGGAGGATCGACCATGTACTCGAGTAGTTTCCCATTCCAAGAATCTTGTACTCTAGCAAAATCACCGATCATCATCATAAAAAGATAGGGAGCATGAGGCTTATCCATTTTCCAATAATCAGTCTTGGTGCCATTTCCATTTTTAAGAGAAGAAACCAACGCTCCGTTTGATAATGTCTCCAATCCTTCTTCTACTGTGATATAGATCTCCTGTGTACATCTTTCGTTCGACTTATCGAATGTTGGAAACCACTTACTATTATTTTCCGTTTCACCTTGTGTCCAGATTTGTCTAGGTTTTCCAGGTATCTCATTCATTGGATTGATAAAGAAAAGACCCTTGTCCGATGTGATAGCTGCGCTTCCGCCAATAGGACCTTCATTTGGCTGAGCTGTGTAGTCTATATAGAGGTTGATCTTCTGTCCTTTCTTATAGAACCTATCAAGGATAACGGTCAGTTGTTGACCATCGTAATTGTGCATCAATGACATTCCATTCAGACCCATTTTTATCTCATGGATAACAAACTGCTTAGCATCTAATACAACTTGATTAATAGGGTAGAAGAATGGTTCTAGATCGAGATGTGCTTTTCCTAAAACACGTTGCTTTTCCCAATCAAACGAAATTTCTAATTTGGTGTGGAGCAGGTCATAATATCGAGTAGCCTCAGGATTATAGGGAGGAAGTACAAATGTATCTTCTTCACCCTCTACCCATACGGGAGCTGAGACTGTAAGTGTATCTAGTAGTTCTTCTTCAAAATCAAATGGGACTTCGTAGACTACATCTTTGGTAGTACCGCATGAAGCGAGGATAAGCACTATGACTAGTAGTGAGAGTTTATTCATGTATTAAACAATTTGTAGTGTAGGTGGGCGAAGGTAGGAGAAAAGATTAATGTTTTTGCTCCTTTTTTTGCTTTCTAATTCCTTTATTACAAATGCTCATTTGATGGCCTGATTTTCTTTCTAGTTTTTATTTAGAAGAACTATTTTCGTAATTGACGTTTAAAAAAAATGTAAGCTTCACTATAGAGATACATGTTGCAAAATCTATGATAGCTGACTTACTTTTAATACTTAAATTCTCCGATGCTTGCGTCGGAGTCATAAAAAGATGTTTTTGCATAAAAACGCCTTATCACAAAAAAGATCCGAATACCGACCTTTAGGTTGGAAAAATTTTGGCGAATGCTCC
>JBLHWH010000257.1:0-8098 GCA_047628935.1 Halioglobus sp.
GTCACAAGTATTTGTTGGGAATTAAGTTTTTACTAATAGGGTACTGGGATGGAAAAAGCTTTGCTCCATTGGATTTTTCTCTTCACCGTGAACCTGGAAAAAGTGGTAAAGGAGGACTTAAGAAAAAAGTCTTGGATTCTCAGTTTTCTAAAGTCCGTCCTACCGAGGGCTGCGCTAACGAACGAGTTTAAGAGTTGACTCAGAACAAAATTAATGTAGCGCTCCAAATGATAAAGAGAGCTGTGAAACGAAAGTTTCCTATCGATTACGTCTTAGTCGATTCTTGGTTTGTCTGCGAAAAATTTATACGTGGCGTGATAAAATTTAATCTAGATATGATTGGTTTAATGAAAACCAATCGCGGGGTATTGATTGGAACAAAATCCTATATAATCAATACACTACCAGAAACGCATAGGAATAAAATTGTAAATTGTAAGAAATATAAATGTCAGTACATTCCGCTACGTGGAAGCTATAAAGGAACTACACTAAAAATATTTCTTGTACGAATGAATGGCCAATCAACATGGAAATGTTTAGTAACAACTGATATGAAGCTTTCATTTATCAAAACAATGAAGCTATATCAAATAAGGTGGACTATTGAAGTATTTTTTAAAGATGCTAAACAGCATCTCAACCTACAGGGATGCCAATCAAACGACTTCGATGCACATATTGCCCATTACTCTTTGGTATGCATGGAATTCACAGCATTGTCACTCATTAAAAGAGTTGAAGGTTATGAAACCATTGGGAATCTATTACTCAATCTAAAAGACAGTTTAATCCAACAAACGATTCTTAAGAAGATTTGGAAACTTGTAATGACAATTTATAATGAAATCCTACTGAATCTTGGAGTCGACTTAGATCATTTTATTAGAAAAATCATTAATGACGACAATTTGAGAAACCAAATAAATGGCTTCGCTGATTTTTTACTCATGAGCAATCAATATCAACACAACTCTCAGACTTGATTCAACTGCGAAACTTTAGCTGTTAATATAATCCAGTTGCGACCTGACAGTTTTTCGAAGTAGCTTTTTATTAGGCCTTCTATTTTTTGAAAACAATAACCACTTCTTTCGAGCCTCTCTAAGGTAAGTTCTAGGCTTAGTCTTCCATCCTTCTCGTAGTTGTTCATAGAGTACGTTTATAATGGCTTCGCTGAGCTCTCTGCTATGTTTCAATAATTTTGTGTCTGTAGGAATAGGTAATGTTCTGAGGTACTACCGTTGCATCCATTTTTACTGTACCTCTGTTTTTGATAGTACTGTCTTGTTCATCCGCTACAGGTGTAACAGTATCCTTTTTACCTATTTCGTTGTTTTGTTGATCATTAACTTCTTGACCCTCATTTGATTTTTTATTTTCCTCATTCGCTGTTTTTGACTTCCTGTGCTGAATTTGACCAGATTCGAATGCATGGGCTACTATAATTTTATTGAGTTGCTCTCCTCCTTGCTTACCTAGACGCTCTCGAAATATTGATAACAGAGAGTGGTCAAATATTGATATTAACTGAAAAGAGGGTAGGCCTACAAAATACGGCATCTAGATATTTTCACTAATCATTTCAATTGTTTGTCTATCAGTCAAATTTAGTGTGTGCTGTATAAACATCGCACCAATTACAATACGCAGATCAACACATGGTCTACCCATAACACTACTCATAATATTAGAATAGATAGCCGCCATTTTATCCCAAGGTAAATTTTCCGCTAATCTTACCCATCTATTAGTGGTATCCATCTCGTTTGAAAATGGAGTTTTAAATAGTTGATTTGGAACCGAACGTTGAGCTGTATATTTTATCATAATTAATGCACGTATTAACTTACAATATACGAAAAAGCCATGCATTTATAGCAATAAATATGAATTTATTCATATTTAAATAACTGACAGTAAGTATATTAGGCAGGTAATTATCAAGCTCTACTTAACACTTTTTAGTTCACTAGACTTCAGACTCGCTCCTTAGACAGTTAAAATACCCACCTATTTTACCTCAACTAAATAGTCCATTTTATAACCTTCCAACTTAATATCATCCATTCCGTTTTGATCATAAGGATTTTCAATTTGGGCTTGCACATTAAATAACGTGATAAGGAAAAATGAAAGTGTAATATTTAGTCCATACACTATCCATACAAAGTGGTTATCCAAGAAAGAGACGTATTGGCTATAGAATAGGTCATCTCCGGGAACTGGAATATCTCGAAAAACAATACTTTTGATTAATGAAGGTGCATAAAAAAAGGGGAATACATAAATGAACAACTCACAATATGCTCTGATGCTTTCGGGAGTTCGATGTAGCTTAATAGAAATAGAATTTTCAACTCCCATAATAACATCTCGCATCAACTTATACACCTTCAAGGATAACCCTGTTTCCATCGATAATTTATGATAAGTAATAAAGTTCTCAATTTTACTTATCGCAATAACGAGCTGCGTTTTATCATCACTTGTATTAGAATACAAAAATTTGATGAGCTCTACTTTTACATTATTCACAACGTTATACATCTTTTTCTTTTCAGTATCATCAATTTTTTTGGAGAATGAAAAACAATACTTTATTGCTGCTAAAGCACCTTTGGCCCTTCCAAGGTGTTCCAATGCTTTTTCTCTTCTTTTGAATGCACTTCCTATTGTGAAAACCAAAGGAAATACAACTGCTACAGAAATTAGTGCTAAGTCAAGATCAAAAACCAATTTGTATTTGAGGCATATCCATGTTGCGAATATAGATACCAATATTGAAAATAAAGTTTTGTAATTTAAAATATCTACATATTTTTTAAATCTATAATTCATGGTATTTTTTTTTGAATGCAAATTATTATTCTCTGCATCCAATCTCAGTAAAAGTAGATATAATAGCTATTACTATTGACTAAAGTCGAAAAAAAAAAGATTGCGACTTTTAATTGTACCCGTATATACTGTATAATCCACTCTTTTGAGTGTTTTCCTGGAAAGTACTTTCTGCGTAATTATGTGTTTGTTGCATACCGAGTGTTTGTTGAACAAGCATACTTTATACCATCACTCATACCATCTGTTGTATGAGTGTTTTTTTTCGAAAGCCATCTCTCACATCTCGGTATTACACCAATAATAAATGCTTTTTTTTAGGCACCAAAATTAGTATAATAAGAATTGGATGGATTCATTATTAATAGCTGTGGCTTTGACATTGAGGGTTTTGTTACTTGAAATAGAAGCGATTTAGAAATAAAGAACGAGCATATTTTCATCCAGAAGAGTCAAAAGTGGTCTTTTTATAAGTTTACCTTCAAGTATGTAATTGGGAGAAGGGAGCTATCTCGGTTTATTCAACATTTTTTTTGGTTTGATGAATCGCTTTTCCCATTTGTCTTTCTGGTTCAATCGTTTATAAAATTCATCAATATCTTTCTGCATAGATTTCTTACTTTTTCTGTCCAGGTAATCGGCATCATCAATGATTTTTTTGAAAGTATCTTTCAGAGGTTTGTAAAATTCAACAGCCATTTTTATTTCTTCCAAGTTAACCTTTTGGCCTTTGAAATAATATTCTCGGACAGAATAGATCGGTAACCTTTCATACGGGACTGCATACTTTTGATTCACCATTCCACAATAATCAAAATCATAAGGGATGGCACGAGGTTGAATTTGACCAGGAATACCTATTATTTCAAGATTGTGTTTGTTGCCTACCGAGAAGTCAGTATTCAATATCATGTACTGAAAGAAAGCCATCTTAACATAGTTTTCTCGATCCAAGGCTTCCATACGGATGACGCCCGAATTTACTACCCTTGTGTTCGTTCGTAAGGCAAAATCAGATTCATCCTCAATAAGGAATCCAGTGAGGTCATATTTCTTTTTTCCCTTATCTTCGAAAATTACATTTAACAGATGAGTTCGATAACCGAGAGTGTCCACCTGCTGATACAGCTGATAAATGACATGCTCTCGGTACAGCCGTTGTTGATATTTTTTTCCTAATTTACAAGGCAGTACCAATTTCAACTTATCATTCTTCGTAAACCCCAAATATGCGAGTGTTGTTTTTGAGAAATCAATTTTCAGTGGTGGAAACTTACTCACCTGTTTTCGCATATTCCCTCGGGTACGCAAACGAACATTCCACTTTCGGTTAAACTCTTTGTTATGTATGGCAACAAGAGTCGCTGGTTGGTAGATCTCTGCCATGTTGTTCGTTACAAACAATTTTTTTAAATCGGTATTCAAAATAATGGTCAAATCTGTATCCTCTAAAGCATAAACGTACTGAAATGGGGTACTCGGTCGATACTCGTCTGCAGTAGTACTATCTATAGCTATAGGTAGCCGGACACCATCGATCATGCCTCTGAACAGGGAATCATTATCATAGATCAGCAACTCACCCGTTTTACCAAATTTAATAGAACTGTCTACGAGCAATATTTTATCATCATGAACCGAAACTATTTTTGGCATAGAAGTATGCCCGACGACTATGGACTCGATGTCCAAAGCTGCTAGTATGCTATCAGCCGTAGCTTCGTCAAAACCTTCAGGATTTGCATATCCCCGATACCAAAGCGGACCATTATCAAAATAGAGCATCGACAATAGACCATTCGATTTATTAGTGATTTCTCCACCGGGAACGATCTGGGTTTTAAACATGTCGTTAAGAGTAGATAAAGACTTTTCTTTTTCGATTACCTTTTTGGAGAACCCACCATGTACAAACCCAAATCCATTGATGACTGTGGTTATGTTTTTTGATCGGAGCCATTGTCCCAGAACCGTTTGATCATTGAAAAAATCTGGATAGAGCTTTTGAGTTATACCAGTGGTATATCGATATTTTGGATTTATATATCCGATGTCGCCATGCATTACCATCAGCTCATGATTGCCGAGTAGGGTATGTACCTTTCCACCAGCTGTAGCTGCTTCTTTTTCCAGCTTGTAGAGGAACCATAGAGATTCAGTTACTTGAGGTCCTCGATCCATGACGTCACCGACTATGACTAAATGCCCATCACCATAAATCCATGCTTCAGCACTGTCTATGACTTTATGTTTTTTTAATAGTTCTATTAGGATGTGATGTTGGCCATGGATGTCACTCAGTGCAACAAACTTCTTTACGCCCACATATCTTTCGAATGGATTCTCTTCAGGTGAAACAACATTGATCGTTACAGCTGGCAGCACTTCGCTTTCAAAATGATAAGGTAGTGCAAGTGGAATTGTTAACTCGTTTAACTCTCCGTTCTCAATCCATAATGTCTGGATGGAATCTCCTTTTACCTGGATGTAAGGACCATCGTTATAATT
This sequence comes from Halioglobus sp., assembly GCA_047628935.1. Lineage (GTDB taxonomy): Bacteria > Bacteroidota > Bacteroidia > Chitinophagales > Saprospiraceae > CAJXUU01. Next base: position 5,350 of record JBLHWH010000257.1, read on the forward strand.
ATAAGTAGGTTGCGCAAAATGTGTACTGAGGAAGATGAAAAAACATCCCATAGTTAAAGTAAGCCGCCGTAAATTCATAGTACTATTTGAACTATTATAAATTAAATTGCAAATGTTATGATAATCGAACTAAAAACTCCGATCATAAAATCATTCACAGCAAACGGGATCAGGGACATTTTCTGACCGATGTTGGAATCCACATAGTGTGTGTTTGTCTACTGTTGAGTAGTTTTTATATTTTCCTTTTTGGTCATCTAATTCCTAACATAATCCTAACTTTAAACAAGTCCTATTTCGTAAAAGTTCCAAAGATCAATAGACTTACGTGCTTACCTTTTGGATGCCGTTCTTTGTTGGATTATCAAATGGCATCTATTATATAAACAGACCAGTGACTAATATTATACAGCACGCCATAGTCGGCGTGCTTAATCCTTTCGTAAATGTGTTTATTTGTACAATATTCTTAGATCCATGATTAATGATTATTCTTTATATATTGAGTTAAGTTATTAATTGTCTCAGGTTGGGCACATCCCAGCTAAATCTGAAAATTTGATGGTAAGCTCTTGATATACTAGAGTTGAACAAAACCTACTTATATAAATGGAGTTATTTCCAGTAGATAAACAGCTGTTATTCATGTATTTAATTAGAAATATATGAATTATAAATAGAAAAGAATCAATAAAGGAATTTGGAGATTTTTTAAGCTTAAAAAACTATCGGCCGAAGACAAAGTTTGCATATTCGTATGCCTTATGTCCATTTTTCGATTATTGCCAATCCCCTCGAACATCAGGTAAAGATCGTCGGGAGTATGCCCGATCTTATTTGATCTATAGATTTAATAGAGGGAAATTCTGGCATACAGTGAATTTTGATTATTCGGCAATATGAGCATTTTACGATCATGTTACAGGTATAGAATGGGTCTATGAGATGGTGCCTCGCCATAGAGGAGAGCGTCACTTGCCGACAGTTCTGTCATCAAATCAGATGGCGATGATGTTGAATCGTACGATGAACGTAAACCATCGCTTGTTGCTGATATTATTGTATACAAGTGGTGTAAGAAGTGGAGAATTATTGTCATTGAAGCTCACAGACCGACTATTAGATCGACATCAGTTAAAAATAACACTAGGGAAAGGAGCAAAAGATAGAATTGTAAATATACCTGAGGCCACAGTAAAATCGATAAAAAAATATCTTAAAAAGTATGAACCTAAAACTTATCTGGTCGAGGGGATTTATGTAGGGCGTAGCTACAGTGAAAGTAGCCTGAAGAAGGTAATCGACCAAGCAGTAAGCAGAGCTGAAATAGAAACAAAAGTGTCAGTGCATACATTTCGTTATACTTATGCGACTCATCAGAAAGAGTCGGGGACGGATTTAGTTACCTTACACCAACAGCTGGGTCATAGCCGGATATCGACCACAATGATATATATACAATTATGTCAGACTCAACCACGAATTATAAATCACCCGATAAAAAATCTCAACATAAGAAGGCCGTAGCGAATAGCATTGGGAAGATATTCTGTCTTTATGGTGAAAAATATATAGAAGAATATAATCCCGACCTGCATAAGATAAAGTTGATTCGCTCGATGCGGGTGTGTAAGAGTCCCGCCTTGGAAGTCAAGGCCATAGTCTGTAAGAGTTGGAATCACCATCATCCCTTGTACTTTGGCTGCGGAAATAGTCATTGTCCGATCTGCGGCAGTGTTAAACGCGAGTAATGGGAAGAAGATAAACTTCGATCGGATTTATTGCCAGTGGCATATGTTCATGTAATATTTATCTTGCCAAAGGAGCTGAGAAGGCTAGCCAGAGAGAATAAGAAAGAGATTTATAATCTACTGATGCGAAGTTCGTGGCAGACGATCAAAGAGTTAAGTGAAATGAAAGAAAACGTAGGGGCACTGCCAGGTATAATCTCAGTTCTACACACTTTTGGATCAGATGTAAAGTATCATGTACATACTCACAACCTGGTCACCTTTGGTGGATATGATAAGTGGACATGTAAGTGGAAGTCTCCGAAACGTAAAAATAAGTTAGTGAGCTATCGTAAAATGAGCGCTAACTACAAGCGTACATTCTAGGAGGGTCTAGAAGACCTCTATGCCAAAAGATCAATAAAATATCATGAAGATTATGAGCAAGTGAGCTCCATGGTAAAAAATAAAAGATGGGGAGTACATAATACTAAACCTACCCTAGATACGCGAATATTAGAGAAGTATCTATCACGGTATATAAACAGGATAGCGATATCAAACTCAAAAGTAGGATGGCTGAAAGATCAACAGAAGGTAAAGCTAATACACAATGATTATGAGAATCAAAAAGAAGGTGAATCGGCACCGAAGACATGTAAACTATTTGATCCTCTGCTATATATCCACCAATTTATGAAGCACGTTTTGCTACCATATTTTAAGAAGACGAGGCGGTATGGCATACAAAGCAATGCCAGTAAAAAGAAATATAGAAAACTAATTTCAGAGGAGCTGACAAAGGAGGGGGCCTAATTATAACGGTGATGCAAATAGTAACCAAGCTGCTGGCAGAGAATCCTTATCAATGTGAGATTTACCAAGGCGAAGATTATGAAATTGTGATGGTTTTACCAGATAAACAATGGATCCATCGATACATCAATGTGCCAGGCAGAAGTCCACCACGAAAAAAGACATTTGAAGACGTCATAAAGCATCAAAGAGGAATAGCGGTG
>JBLHWH010000258.1:0-8027 GCA_047628935.1 Halioglobus sp.
TAATAAGTGGGTAAAACATTATTCCACCTGCATTCAAGGTCCATATACAATTGTCTGACTAGATTTTGATGCTGATTTTGGTTTAATGCCATGGGTTGTTGTTGTTGTTGTTGTTGTTGTTGTTGTTGTTGTTGTTGTTGTTGTTGTTGTTGTTGTTAACTTTAATTATTCTGGAGAATCAGAATTAGCGGGCATTTATATAGTTGATAGCATAACCTCCACAGGTATTAATGAAACAAAACAGAATATTGATGTTACCTATTTTCCCAAATCTATTCCACGAACTAATCTCTGTAGATATTTAAAATTTTTCAGCATATTATTAAAGTTTTGATTGTCACAGGACTTAATGTGATTTGCTATTTAAATGAGTATTTTAGCGGGTTGGATATACTCAATTTGGGACATATATTATTGGGGTTGCAACTGTGTAAATGGCTTTATAAGTATAATCTGTGATTGATTATGAACGGAGCTTTTTTATATTATTTATACAATCGATTTTACTCAATATTATTTGATCCATAAAAAATAGATTCAACTTTTAGGCCACTCTTTACCTATATTGACCATATTTTTCACCAACTTACTTGCTTACCTGAAAAGTCAGTTGTCTACAAAATAAAGTATGGCTTTATTTTGTAAACATGATCGATTCTAAGATTAAATACCTAATTGAAAATTATGCTTACCAAATTTATAGTACTTGCGATTTATGTTTCCATCTTATTTCTAATTGGCATTCTTGCATCTAAACGGATCAAAGGAATGAGTGACTTCTATGTTGGAGGCAAAAACATGGGATTTTGGGCAGTTGCTTTTTCTGCTCGGGCAACGGGGGAGTCAGGTTGGCTACTCATTGGTCTGACAGGAATGGGTGCCATCGCTGGATACTCAGCATACTGGGTAGTCATAGGAGAGCTGATGGGTGTGTTTGTCTCTTGGTTCTTTATGGCTAAGCTTTTCAAACGGAGATCGGATGCATTTGGATCCATCACAATTCCTGATTATCTAGAGAGCCATTTTAAATCAAAAACCCACACTTTAAGAATACTTTCTGCATCCGTATTATCTATTTTTGTTGTCATTTATGTGAGTTCGCAAATAGATGCAACCGGCATAGCATTTGAATCAATGCTTGATGTCAACTATTTTGTTGGCGCATTAATTGGTTTTTTTATCGTACTGATTTACATTTTCATTGGCGGTTTTGTAGCAGCGGTTTGGTCTGATTTATTCCAAGGAATGCTTATGTTCTTTGGCTTGGTTTTACTTCCTATCGTGGTTTGGTTTTCTATGGATCATGGACAATCTATTACCGCTGGGTTAAATGCTATTGATCCTGCCTTGACCAGTATATGGGGAGGAAATGAAGATGGATGGATGAATCTATTCACCATTCTTGGATTCTCGATGATCGGCTTAGGCTTCCTAGGTTCGCCTCAGGTGTATGTACGGTTTATGTCTATTAAAAATGAAGCGGAAATTGATAAAGGCAAATGGGTAGCAATTGCATTTACGCTGTTTACAGATGCAGCTGCAGTGACGATCGGTATTCTTGCAAGAGTACTTTTTACTGAAAGTGGGCAAGATCCTGAATCTGTATTTGGCGTTGGGGCAACAGATGTCCTTAGTATGATGACAGAAAATTTCCTTCCATTTATTCTTGTAGCCATCTATATTGCTATTGTGCTTTCAGCTATTATGTCTACGATTGATTCTTTACTTATTATTGCCTCTAGTGCTATCACAAGAGATTTTTATCAAAAGATATTTCATCCCGAAATAGAAGATGACCAACTTACTCTAGTATCTAGAGTCGTAACAGTAATCATGGCAGTCGTTGCACTTGGTATTGCAATGACCATAGCTTTGGTTTCTCCCGAACGGCAAGTCTTTTGGGTCATTATCTTTGGCTGGTCCGGAATAGCCGCCACCTTTTGCCCCGTTATTATACTGAGTCTCTTTTGGAAGGGCTATTCAGAAAAAGGTGCTATCGCATCCATGGTTTCTGGATTTATTAGTGTCATGGTTATCAAATTTGTATTTCAAAATATGGATGGAATAGGGGAGTATTTCGTAGCGTTGGATGTTCTTGCTCCTTCGTTTTTTGTTGCTATGGTTTTTGGGTGGATCTTTTCGAAGTTATATCCGGAATGAGAATAGCGCTAATGTTGAAGTAGTCAACAATATTTGTTACAGCCATTAACTTATTGCCTTTTGAAAATAGGGGAACAAATCTTCTATTGTATACATCAAGCCTCTATTCATGGAAAACATAAACCACAAAGCCTACTGGAGAACCAACCTCAAATACGTAGCAATACTGTTGTCAATTTGGTTTTTGGTTTCATTCGGATTCGGAATTCTTCTAGTAGATGAACTAAATACGATCAGAATAGGAGGATTTAAAATTGGGTTTTGGTTTGCACAACAAGGATCTATCTATGTTTTTGTAATTCTCATTTTTGTATATATCCAACTGATGAATAGACTGGATAAAAAGTACAACTTAAACGACTAGACGATGGACTTACAAACTTGGACATGGATTCTGGTCGGAATTACTTTTGCTTTATATATCGGGATTGCGATTTGGACTAGAGCAGGCTCAACTAAAGAATTTTACATTGCTGGAGGAGGTGTTTCTCCTTTGGCAAATGGATTGGCTACTGCCGCTGATTGGATGTCTGCCGCATCATTTATTTCTATGGCAGGCCTCATTTCGTTTACTGGTTATGACGGATCTGTTTATTTGATGGGCTGGACTGGGGGATATGTTTTATTAGCGTTACTACTTGCTCCTTATCTTCGAAAATTTGGAAAGTTTACCGTTCCTGACTTCATAGGGGATCGATATTATTCTAATGTCGCAAGGAGTGTAGCTGTGTTCTGTGCATTACTGGTTTCATTTACTTATGTGGCTGGCCAAATGCGAGGTGTAGGATTAGTTTTCTCTCGTTTCTTAGAAGTCGATATTAATACTGGCGTAATTATAGGAATGATAATCGTTCTGTTTTACGCAGTCTTAGGAGGAATGAAAGGAATAACATACACACAAGTGGCTCAATACTGTGTTTTGATTTTCGCATTTATGATTCCAGCTATTTTTATCTCTATTCAGATGACGGGAAATGCGATTCCTCAGTTGGGATTTGGAGGTGTTGATGAAAGCGGAGTTTACCTTTTGGATAAATTAGATGGCCTTCATCGAGAACTTGGTTTCGCAGAGTATACTTCAGGCAGTAAATCAAAACTTGATATTTTCTTTATTACTGCAGCGCTCATGGCAGGAACGGCTGGGTTACCACACGTGATAGTTCGTTTTTTTACCGTAAAAAAAGTATCCGATGCACGTAAATCTGCAGGCTGGGCATTGCTCTTTATTGCTATTTTATATACCACAGCGCCTGCTATCGCGGTCTTTGCAAGGACGAACTTGATAGAATCAATAAGTAATAAAAAATATACCGAATTGCCAGAATGGTATGGCACATGGGAAAAAACAGGGCTCATTTCTTTTGAGGATAAAAATAACGATGGTCGAGTACAATATTTGGCCGATCCAATAAAAAATGAATTGACGGTTGATAAAGATATCATGGTATTAGCCAATCCTGAGATTGCTAAATTACCGAACTGGGTGATTGCTCTGGTTGCAGCTGGAGCATTAGCAGCGGCGCTATCAACTGCTGCTGGGTTGTTATTGGTGATTTCCTCTTCTGTTGCACATGACTTGATCAAAAAAATGATCAAGCCCAATATTTCAGAAAATGGAGAATTAATTGCAGCCAGATTATCAGCTGTAGTCGCAGTTTGTGTTGCTGGTTATTTTGGAATTAATCCACCTGATTTTGTGGCAGCTACGGTTGCTCTTGCTTTTGGGTTGGCTGCGGCATCTTTCTTTCCAGCTATCGTTATGGGTATCTTTAGTAAAAGGATTAATAAAGAGGGTGCGATTGCAGGAATGGTCGTTGGAATATTATTGATGCTCTTTTATATGACTAAGTTCAAGTTTGATTGGTTTGGTGGTGGCACAAAAGAAGACTGGTGGTTTGGAATATCGCCAGAAGGATTTGGTACAGTAGCCATGATGGTCAATTTTATGATTACGATTGTGATATCTAAGTTTACACCAGCTCCACCACAAGAAGTACAAGAAATAGTAGAAAATATTCGAATTCCGAGTGGAGTGGGGGATGCGATTGAGCATTGATGACAATTAATGGTGCACAATCATATTCGTAGGAGGTTTTAAGTATTGTAATTATTTTTTTTTGCTAAAAACCATAGATTGGTGATTGGCCATTTATGGAATGAGATAGTAATTACTTTGATACAATATTCTAGAAGTCCAATTCCTGGTCTGTCGTAAGTAGTCCAGGGTAGATCTTTTGCTGGAATATAGAAGTCTAAAATTTGAGTAAAACGATCTATACACCAAATCGCTCTTACAATGCATCTAGATTAAAGGATGATTTTCATCTTTTTACTATTCTAGAATTAGAAATTATTATGACATTTGTACTTCGTTTATTCTTCCTACTTTTTACTACCTCATTATTCAGTCAAGCCACTTCAAATACTGAATATTTCAGACATCTTAGATATAATCATATCTCCCCTTACATTGATATTTCAGGGATTCACCCAATAGATGAGTCAATTGCAGAATCTACTTCTCATTATGTTTTCAAATATAATCTGTCGGGGAGATTAATTGAAGTGGAGAATAATCATTATCACTCAGAAAAGAAACATCCATTGGCTTCTATTGGAGTTTATAGATTGATGATTTCCTATACTGAAGGAATGGAAACACGCACTTTTTTTGATTCCAATGGAAAGCGAATAAGTAATGATCGAGACGTGTATAAAGAGGTCTTCTCTTATAGTGCAAAAGGGGGTAAAGCAAATCTTCAGTTCTACGATATAAATGATGTAGCAATGGAGTCAAACTGGTCAATTGCAGAATATCAATGGAGTCAAAAAGATGATCTTGTAATTGAACGCAGGTTCAACTTGGAGAAAGAGGCAGTCAATGTTTCGCCCTATTTTGAATTTGGTGTCACTGGAATTCTAATTGATAAAGACGGAACCCCAAATGCTCATTATAATTTGGATGAAAAATTAGATGTGATTAATAACGCCGATGGAGTAGCCTCTTATCGAGATATTTATGATACTGCGGGTAATCATATCACTTACAGTTATTATAATGCTAATGACAGTTTGACACTGAATAAATGGAAATTCGCATATGGTCAAAAATCATACGACGAATTGGGGAATAATACCTTACTAGAGCAATTTGATATCGAAGGTGAATTGGCAAGAAATCGCCCAGTCTATTCTAATGTAACTATTGAACTTAGTGCAACAGCAACCGCACAAGACTCAATGGATATAAAGAAGCAATCATTAGGCTATTTGATGGCACTACAGAAACTTGATCCAATACTTATGAATGAAGTAATGAATGATAGTCTCAATAAAGTAACTATTGGCTACAGCCGTGAGATAAAGAAAGAGGTAACAAAAGCGACCACTAGAGAGCAAATGATTGCTTTTGCTGAGGACTGGAATAAATCAAATACTAAATTTCCATCGCCTCCAAACAATCAAGTGAAAATACTTAGTATTTATAATCGAATTGCCTCTGTAGAATTGATTTCAGATAACTGGGTTGAATATTTGCACTTGATAAAGCTTAATGGTAAATGGGATATTGTTAATCTTATATGGCAGCATAAGGATGTAAGTAGATATCCCAAATAGAGTTTTGGCCCCAGTTTGGATCTATTCTGTTCCTCAATTCAAAAACTCCAAGAATTCCTTTTTCTTAGCTCTAGAAATAGGAATAGAAACCCCATCGCTAAGCTCCACCGATTGATCCTGATAATTATACCGTTGAATCTTGGTTACATTAATAATATAGGATTGATGAAGCCGATAAAATCGATTGTCTAACTTTTCAGAGATGGCCTTTAATGTCTTAGCAAAAATATGTTTTTGAGTAGTTGTCTGAATGATGGTATAGTTGCTATCTGATTTAATATACAGGATATCATCCATCTGGATTACTATTCTATCCTCCCTAGTGGCAATCACTAGCAAACCAAAGTCCTTCACCGATGACTTTTGGCGACGGAAGGATTTAGCTATAATGGGGAGACTTCTTATAATGGCTTTTGTGTTATTCATTTTTTGGTTTTAGGCAGAGTAGGAGCGTGAGATTGAAAAAGCTTGTCATTCCTTCCAGAGAAGAAATGTCAAGCAAGTATCCGTTGTACCAAAAAAGCTAATTTGGTGTTATGCTTTAATTGTAGAAACTTGGTATAGCCCCGTATTAAGTCGGACGATATTATAGTTAAAAAACTGTAATATTATGACGATGAAAAAGACAAGAAAAAGACATAGCAACGAGGAGAAGCTGAAGATTCTAAAAGAAGTTGGAATGAAAGGTGTGACGGTCACCTTGAAGAAATACGGAATATACCCAGCAACGTTTTACAACTGGAAGACGAAGTTTGAAGAAATGGGAGCAGAGGGTTTAAGTCACAGTATGACCAAAGAGCGCCTAGCAAAAATAAAAGTACTAGAACAAGAGGTTAGTTTGCTCAAACAATTGCTGGCGGACAAAGAGATCGAAAGCAAGCTAAAAGATGAGTTGCTAAAAAAAAAGTATCCCAAGGTAAGAAAAAAGTACTCGTAATGGAGTTCGTTGCCTTGGGATTGACACTAACTCGAGCTTTAGAGATAGCCGATCTTACCCGCCATCAATACTATTATATACCTAAAAAGAGGCGAAGAAGACGAGGTCCTAAACCAACAACCACTACACCATGTATAGTAGATGGTGAGTTAAAAAAATGCGCTAATAAAGAAGTGATAGAGAAGATAAAAACGAATCACTCAGACCCAGACTTAAGCTATGGATATAAGCGAATGACGACCGAGTTGCAAATAACAGGATATCAAATTAATCATAAGAAAGTATATCGAATAATGAAGGAGGAGGACTTATTACAAGAGAAGCAAAAAGTACACCCCAAAAAATATGTAAAGTATAGAATATTGATCCCAGATGGTCCTTTGAAGGCTTTAGAGATGGATATAAAGTTTATTTGGATTGAGTCCAATCAATGCCACGGTTACATCCTAACGATCATAGATGTATTTACTCGAATGACTCTAGAGTGGCACATCGGCATGTCAATAACACAACACACAGTGAAGCAATTATGGGCTTCAGTGATAGAGCATCATTTACAAGAACATGATATGCTCAATCAAGGTATACAAATAGAAATAAGGAATGATAATGATCCGCGATTTTCAGCTAAATTGGTTCAGGATTTTTTTGCAAAAAATTATTTAAAGCGGGTATTTACACACCCCTTTACACCTCAAGAAAACGGGCATATAGAGTCCTTTCATGCAATCTTAGGCAGATCATTGAATCGACGACATTTTGAAACATTGGATCAAGTAGAGAGCCATTTAGTCGTATTTTATGAGAAATATAATAACACTAGACTACATGGATCGATTGCCAATTTGCCACCAAGAATATTTTGGGACCAATGGTTAAAAGGCAATATTTCTAGGATTGTAAAAGAAAAAAAGAAAGTCAAATTTAAGCTCAAAATTCCCTACCATGAGCTATCGGGTAATGGAATACCAGAGGGAGTATCTTGCTCAAATCATGATGCCCTCGATGGGCAGAATGATTTGCTAAAAGAAGTGGTCGGCGCCGATTCACTTCAACAACCATCGGTACAAAGGTAACCGTCGGTCGCATCTTGCTAATGCAAATATGAAGCAAATATTTTGTATATTTATTAACCAATATAATATTGTCCGATTAATAGGGGGGCAGACCAAACTCATATTTATATGTAGTGGTGTCCGATTAAAATAAAAAAAGGACGAGACAAAGCCTCGTCCAGAATGATTAATTTTGAAGTACGACCAACAAAATCGAATCATGAACAAAAGTACACATTTTAGCGGACAGCCGATTT
>JBLHWH010000259.1:0-7951 GCA_047628935.1 Halioglobus sp.
ATACAGAGACTGGCGATATTGTAAAAATGAAAAAAGCGGCTACAGAGGCACTAGATTTATTTCCAAATAAGCCTTCAGCCTATATGTATTATGGTAGAGCTTATACATTGTCTAACGAGGCAGGCGAAGCTATAGATTTGCTAGAAGAAGGCTTACTAGTGTCAGGTAGGGATGTAACGGGCAAAAGTAATATATATGCAGAGTTGGGTAGAGCTTATCTAGCCAGTAAAAACTTAGCTAAAGCCAATGAGAACATAGTAAAATCTCTAGCGTTAAGTAATAACCAAAATGGTCTAGCCTTAGAGATAGAAGGAGATATACAGTTTGCAAATGGTGAAACTGATCAAGCTGTGGAAAGTTGGAATAGTGCAATAAAAGTGGGTGTACAATCGCAAAGGCTTCAGCAAAAAATAGATACAAAAGGGTTATAAAAGCAAACATCATCAATAAGAACAACTACATAACATTTTCTAAGATTTTTCTCCTTGCAGTGGTGATATTTATATCTGGTTGTAGGACAAAAAAAATAGTGCATACTGGCCCAGTCCCCGATAGATCTAAATTAGAAATCTTTACGGCACTAAGCGACCATAACTATGACTTTGAATGGTATGCTTGCGTAACAGGTATTACACTTGATACTCCAGATGAAGGAGTAAGTGGGAAGTCATATATACGTATGAGAAAAGACAGTATCATATGGGCATCTGTTAAGAAAATAGGCATTGAAGCAGTGAGAACCTTAATAACCCCGAAGACTTACATTGCTGCCAATAGAATCGATCATACATATCAAAAAGGTTCTACTGAAGAGGTCTTTGCCAAGATGGGCCTCTCTCTTGACTTTATGGACATGCAACAAGCAATCTTTGGAAATATAATAATGCCAGATTCTAACGCGATATCCATCGAAAAAGTAGGAGAACATTATGTAGTAAAAGCTACTGACCAAGATCTCCAACTAAAATATTGGGTCAATGCTTATGACCTCGAATTGGACAAAGTTAAAATGGTAGATTATAGGGGAAAGGAAATCAACATTGATTATGATGACTATCGTACTGTGGAGAGTGGGGAGAAAGTTGCTTTTTATCGTCATTATGCTGTGCCATATAATGGAAATGGAGACGCTGAAATATTCATGAAAGTGAAAGAAATAGAAATCAACGTTCCTAAAAAAACAAGATTCTCACTATCAAATCGCTATGAGAGAGTTAATTAAAATAGGATTGTGTTTCTCGTTATTTTTGGCGACAGCTTGTTTATTATCTGGTCAAAGTCGCTCCCAACTCGAAGATGAGCGAAATAGAATCATAGAACAAATCGAACAAACCTCTAAGAACTTAGAGAAAACATCTTCCAATAAAAAAGCGACACTCAGCGACCTAAAAGCAATCGAAAACCAAATAAAGAATAGGAAAAAGCTGATCGAAAACATCCAAAAACAACTCAAAAAAGCGGATTATACTATTGCTAACAATGCTGTTAAATTAGATTCTCTAGATGGTAATATCACCCACCTAGACGAACAATATCAAAAGCTAGCTCGTAGTATGTATCTCAGAGAATTAGCAGGAAATAAGTGGGCGTATGTATTCTCCGCCTCAAGCGTGAATGACGCATTCTTGAAGTGGCGATACAGCAAACAATTTGAAGCTTATGCTATTCAAAAAACAGACCAAGTACTTTCCCTTAAAGGAAAAATAAATGACAAGACTGATTCTGTAAAGGAGGAAAAAACCTATATCCAAAAACTGCTTGCAGATGAGAAAAGGAGCTATAAAAAACTAGAAAATGATCAGAGAAGGAAGGATGAAATTTTAGCGAAACTCAAAAAAGAGGAATCTGGGCTAAAGAAAGATCTAAGCAAAAAGAAGAAACAAAGAGAAAGGCTAAATAGAGAAATAGAACGGATAATACTAGCGGAATTATCCAAAGCAAGTGAAAGTAGCGTGGTATCCGCGGATATAAAGAACAATAAGCTTGCATGGCCTGCAAAAGGCTATATTTCTGCAAAATTTGGAAATCAACCACACCCAACGATCAAAAATGTAAGGATCAATAACAACGGTATAGATATTTCTTGTAAAAAATCCGCTCCTGTATCTGCAGCTGCAAATGGGAGGGTGATAAGCGTTACGACTATAGCTGGTTATGGCAATATGGTCATTTTAAAACATGGGTCAGACTATTATAGCGTATACTCTAAGTTAGCCCATATTATAGTAAAAAAAGATGAAAAGATACAAACAGGACAAACTATTGGAAGATTAGGAAATGAAAATGCTCCAGAATTGCATTTTGAGTTTTGGAAAGGGAAAGAGAAATTGAATCCTGTAAAGTGGTTGAAAAAGTAAATATTCTAACAATCTCGCAAAGGCGCCAAGGTCGCAGAGGAATTGATTTGCAATTATATTAGGAAAAAACGCTAAATTTAGGGTTTCCCATTATACTTTTTATTGAATTTGTATTTATCTTTATACCATGAAAAGGTATGTTATTATATTGTTTTCTTTATTGATATACACATCAATAAAGGCTCAATTATCTGACTTCTCAGACGAATTTAATAGGGTTTGTTCTCTCCAAGATTGGCAGAATGTAGAAGAGGTAGAAGGGTGGCCTCAAAGTCACTTGGAAGACTATGACATCAATGTCACTAATGAAGGACAGCTTACCATGGTCCCTTGGACTACAGCTTGGTTTGATGATTACAGATCTAACTTGTTATTCAAAGAAGTAAGTGGGAATTTTATTTTCACCATATTTGTAAATTCTTCAAATAAAGCACTAGACGATCAACCATCTTCCACTTTCTCATTATCAGGAGCCATGATAAGGACTCCAACTGGAATCACAGATGCTGTCACTGAATGGGAATTGGGAAATGAAAATTATGTGTTTTTATCAATAGGCTCTGCCAATGTTACGAATGTCCCAAAGTTTGAGGTGAAATCAACAATAAATAGCAATTCTGTTTTAAACTATAATCCTGTAAGTGATATATCTGCATTAATTCGTTTGATCAAAATTGATAATGCTATTATTGTTTTACACCAGATACCCGGAGAAAGTTTTGTGGTAAGACAACGGTACAACAGGAGTGACATGCCAGATACATTACAAGTGGGCATGGTCACCTATACAGATTGGCCCAAGGTCAATACATATACTTATGCCTTTCATAATTTCAATACGCTCAATGAGGATTTAGACCCCGACCCTACGTCATTTCAGCCCTTTAATGCAGACTTGATTGGTACTTTTGATTATGCTCGATTTGAAGATGTCAGTTTGCCCGCTCAATATGTGGGGCTTGATCTTTCTAATCCAGCTCAAGTCTCAGATGCAGAAATTCTAAGCTTGTTTTCATATGATTCTGTATCCAATGATCTGGAAGGATGGAAGATTTGGAACGGCAAAAATAGTGATTGGAATGATGCGTCTAATTGGTCAGGTAATTCCATACCAACAGTACTAGATTCAATTTTGATTCCAAACTGTGGCTGTGCAGAGGTAATTTTTCCAGAGATTCCTGTAGGTTCACACACCTATCAGTCTTTGGTTATTGAGGAAGGAGGACAAGTAACCGTGCCATCAGGGTCATCTCTTTCTATTGATTTAGGTAGTTCAAATGCTAAATTTGAAAACCATGGCAGTATATATAATTCTGGTTCCTTAATAGTTGTGAATACTGCAAATAAGATCGTCTTAAATGAAGGTATAATGGAGTGCGAAAATGGCGCGGTTTGTACGTTTTTGGAATGATCTACTTCTTACTCCAGATATTATATTTCAAAATACAATAGATAGCGCGTACGCCATCTTTCCAGCTGATTTTCTTACCTTCTTCGTAAGTACGGCCGTAATAACTAATACCTACCTCATAGATTCTCACCTTGGGTAATCTTGATACTTTGGCTGTCACTTCCGGTTCGAAACCGAATCTTTGTTCTTTCAGGTTTACCGATTTTACCAACTCTGATCTCCACATTTTATAACATGTTTCCATGTCTGTAAGATTAAGGTTGGTGAATGCATTTGAAGCTGCAGTAAGCATTTTATTTCCAATAGAATGCCAGAAAAATAAAATTCTATGTGGCTTACCCCCCATGAATCTTGATCCATAGACTACATCAGCAAAATCATCTAATATTGGTTGTAGAAGGATATTATATTCCTGAGGGTCATATTCTAGATCTGCATCTTGGATGACAATGATGTCACCTGTTGCCTTGTCTATTCCAGTATGTAGTGCTGCGCCTTTACCTTTGTTTTTTTCGTGCTTATAATACGTAATAGGCAAATTTGGATTGGATTCTTGGTATTTTAGGATGGCCTCTTCTGTATTATCTGTGGAAAAATCGTTGACTATTATAAGCTCTCTGTCTAGTCCACCTATCAGTTCTACTTCTTTGATTCTATCCAGAATCTGATGTATAGTCCTGCCTTCATTGTATGCAGGTATGACGATAGATAATTTTTTAGCCATGAATAGAATTTTTATTTAAAAGCCTCCTTGCGGGCCAGGTTCTGAGAATCCAAAGTTCTTGGAATGTTAGGTGCACTTTAATTACTTAGGTGGGGCGTATTCAACTGTATTGTTGCTCAATACAGATTGAAACCCCAAAAATATTTTATCTTATTGGCGCAAAAGTACTGATATTAAAAATTCAATCACAATAAACTTATAATTTTATAAATCTCTTTGTTATTTGATTTGCATCATTTGAAATTTCGATCATATACATTCCAGAATTCAGACCGGTCACATTTATAGCTTTAGAAGCTTTGTTTATTATAACATCTTTTATCTGGCCGGCTAAGTCGTACACAATCACGGAATATGAATTATCGAAAGATGCTCCACTGATCGTTAAAACATCATTTACTGGGTTGGGACTGATAGTAATATCAACTGCATCGATATCTTGTGCAGCTAGGCCTATATCAAATTCATTGTCCATCCATGCCATACGATCCATGAGCCAGGTTCTTAGATATTCAACTTCTGATGCATAAGTGTTTCCTACGAATGCATTCGGCCATACTTCTGTTCCTATCACATCCCATTTTTGAAAGTTTCTTACTTGGGGAATAGCTAATTGATCCTCAAAATTATCAATCAATGCATTGATGTTTGAATTAGAGAATTTTCCATTCCTCAACTTCATCCATTTATCGGCAAGATCCTTTTCAAATGTTGGATCTGTTAACAATCTTTTCCACCAAAAATGTATTTGATACATATCTCCGGCACAAACATCATTAAAATCATAGGCCCAGCCGTCGATTCTGCTACCATCACAATAATTTGCATTGCCAAAAGCTAGATTATAGTCCCATACGGGTCCCATATGGAGTTCATCATCATTCGAGTCTTTGTCTTTGAACATATAAGTGCTCAGCCTATAGGCATCTACGTTTCTAGACATCTCATTGAGCAACATGAAATCAATAAACGATTCTGTATTGATACTTTTTCTATAGCCTATTAGGTCATCTGTATAATCTGGCCCTGCCAATAGATCCTCAAAATCGGTCATCCAGTTTTGGATATACTCCTTTTGCTCTGGCACTATATCGTCCCAATCTGGATATACTTGAATGAAGTTAGTAGGTTGAGCGGCACTAACAGAATAGGATGATACCCAGCCTATCTCTTCTTCGTCCGCTTTGTCGAATTTTAGAATATACCCTCCAGTAATATCATCGCCAGTAATATCATCATCTTTTAACTTTGCTATATCGACCCTACTTCCATCTCTCTTTATTTTTTCAGTGAATAGATATACACCTTGGTATTCATTATTGATCATTACTTCGGCCATTTGTACTCTAGGTGCATAAGGGGTAATAGAATCAGCCAACGTGTACATAAGAGCATTTCTCATGAGAGATTTATCACTGTATGGTCCGTGCAAGATCCAATCTACTTCCTTCGGCATACCCATGATTGCTGCACCATCTTCTTCGCCCAATTCATCTCGAGTTTCTAAGCTAAATCCTTTTTTATCAAAAAGAAATAATGAAGTTTGACCTCTTTGCTTTATTCCAATATTTCCATCATAATCTTCTGGAACGTCGATAAGCTTATTGATAGAGCCATCTTCTTTGAAGTATATTTTCATAGTAGCGGCTACTTTACTATCTGCATTGATCGTATTGAGCGACTCAATAACTATGATAGGCAAATTGGACTCTGTAAGTGTAATTTGAGCTGTACTTATACATATAGTAAGCAACAAAAGAGATGTAAATATCGACTTGATCATATGTTCATATTATATTAAGTCTGCCAAGGTAGTAATTAGTTGTTTATCATCTTATTTATACTTAACGAAGTCCGACCATGGGCGACAAATGGTAAGAGAAATATGACTGTTTTAAAAGTGTGACTCATTGAAAAAGACCGCTTCGTTACGAAAGCGGCCTAAATTCAAAACTATTATGAAAACTAACCTACTACTAATCTATGTTTATTGTTCTCGGACCTTTTTCCTTTGCTTCGGGTGTTTTATCCACTGTCACCTTTAATATGCCGCGATTATATTTTGCTGTTACGGTCTCTTTATCTACTGTATTTGGCAGTCTAAATTTTCTAGAGAACTTCTTGAAGTCGTATTCTTTTCTCTTGTATGTCGAAGTATTTACGCCTTTATAAGATTTTCTATCTGCTGAGATGGTCAGGTGATCTTTTTCTATCGAGATATCGAAATCTTCTTTTGTCAAACCAGGAGCGGCGACCTCTAATTCGAACGATTCGTCCGTTTCTATTATATTCACAGACGGTGATTCACTTGTAAAATCAGTACCAACTATGTCCGAGATACCCCTATTAAATAATTCGTCAAATATTTTACCGAATGCTGGATTCGATGCTATTCTATTTGTATTCATTTTTACATTTTTAAAGTTTGATTTGTAGACCAATCAGGTTTTTAAAACCTGATTGGTCTTAGACAAAATAAATTATATGAGCTGGTAGCTACTTATCCAATTTCCACTTTTTTCGGTCCAGCTTCTTCGACGGTCGGTATTGAAATAGTGAGCACACCATTATCAAATTTTGCTGAGATATTGTCGATGTCTACATCATCCGATAGCGTAAACGCTCTTTCGAATTTTGCATAGTTGAATTCTCTCAGTCTATATTTGATATCAGTATTCTCTTCTACTTCCGACTTGATTGTGAGTTTGTTCTTTTCGATATTGATAGATACATCATCTTTTGCTACACCAGGAATGGCGAGTGATAATATGTATGTTCCATCTTCTGATATTACATTTGCTTGTGGGTACGTGTATTTTTTAGGTTTGTCTGTCACCACTTCATTCAATGGACTATTCAAAATCTCATTGATAATGTTACCAAATGCAGGAGCAAAAAAACCGTGATTTCTATTCGATCTATGTCCTCCGTGTGCTCTTCTTTTTTGTGTTGTATTCATGATCTATATTTTTTAGTGTTGAGTTATTTGATAAATTTCAAATACACAGACTATAGATCAATTGCTGTTCCAATGGAGAAAAAGTGCCAAAAAGCGTGAAAAAACAGGAGGTGCAGCGCCAAAATGGCTGATGTGTTCGTTTTGAAGTGACAAAGTGGCACTTTTAAGTCTTTGTAATGTTTTTTAATTCGTTTATCAATTTTAGAATATCTGATAAATGAGTCCAAATTACGATAGGGACTATTGTTGCTGGAAGAAGGATAAATGGAAAATAATTAATCGCTTTATTAGGTTGGTCAAAAGCAAATTGCTGAAATGGTAACTCTGCAGATAAAACTCCATTAAATAATATGAAAAGAATAAAGCATAGTCCAATGCTATTCCAGGCCAGGGCAAACGCGTATAGAATTTCCACTACACATTAAGAAATAATTATATATGTTTGGGGATGGAAACAGTAAAACTAATACCTCGTATTTTCTCTAAGATAGAAGATAAGC
>JBLHWH010000260.1:0-7899 GCA_047628935.1 Halioglobus sp.
TCTTTGAGAAACTCAGCAGCTAGATCTTCAAATACATATGGAGAAAAATGTTCTTTTTGCATCAATATTCCATCAAAGAAATTCCATGCGAACCAGGAGTCAGGACCTTGCGGTTCTAAAGTCTGTAGAATGTATTTGTTCATCTTTTGATCGGTGCGAATCATATAATCACCTTCATGATATTGAATGTTTTGCATAGACTTAGATACAGTTATTTTTAAACATTATGATATTGATAGTTTTCGGGCAAGCACTACATATATGAAGTCGGCTATATCTACTATCTTACAAAATGTTTGCTTTGTTATCCGTGCGAATTCGATCAATAAATCTACTTTTTTATTACTATTTTCTTTTGTACAATTAATTTCACCTCTCTCAAATGATATAGAATAATAAGTGACATGTACTAGCGATACTCATGTGATAGATAATAAATTAAGTTACTTCCATTCCTTCAAGACTATCCGTATAGTCATACCCAAATATCCAATTATAGTCTCCCTTATGCTGTGCATAAAAGGAAACGGGAATTGTTATTGTTAAGCATAACACAATTATACTTCTCAAATCTTCACCATTTTCTCACTTTGAACCACTACAGTTTCTATTATCAAATTAATAGAGAATACACCAGCTTGTAAGTCAGCCAAATTAACAATTTCTTCCGTATTTGCGCTAAAATTGCCTTGCCTGATCATCTTTCCGTAGATATCCGTAATTGTATATTGACTATCCGTAAGAGGTAGTATTTTTATTTCATCTACTACGGGATTAGGGTAAAAAACAAAGTAGGATTCCTTCTGTCTTACTACAGCAGGAAATAAACCCACCATAGTATCATCACACTTGTCCTCTTCATCAACACGAAAGGGTGGAAAATTGGGGATAGAAAGTATATCATGAAAATAAGCTAATTCTAATCCTCGCTGTTCTAAATCACAAGCTTTTCCTTTATTATCAGGATTATTTATAACTCCAAGATAACCTACACCTCCTCTATGTGTAATATAGATTTTGCAATCTGGACCAAGTTGTCCATGGGAAAAACTTGAACTTTGTCCATCTCCATAAAGAATTAATGTATCTATCAATACAACTCCTTCATTTAAGTCCTCATTTTCTGTTTCCAATTGAAATATTTTATCTTCATAAAAAAGATAAACAAACTCACTTGAAGGTGAATAAACTAAACCCCCGCCAAGACCAGAAAGCTGCAGACTGATATGTTTAGGGTTGGTTAATAGGCCTGTTTCACGATCGAAATCGTATTGAAAATATCCATTGTTATCGTTAAATAATCCTAATATTTTTCCATCTGGGCTAAATGTTGCTCTTCCTCCTCTCAATATCGGCACACCTAATTCTTGAGTAAAGACGAACTGTGGACCTATTGAATCGATTAAGAAAGTATGGAATCGATTGCTTTCATTTTCGGGATGTATTACCCACCAATCTCGACCATTAGCATGTCTAACTACGGATGTATATGCACATTGTATCTCATTGTCATTCTGAAAATAGATTTCATTTTTTGTAACTACCTCACCAAGTCCTCCATTCTTTGTCATGTCTATATAACTATACATAAGCCTATCACAATATGGAAACCCTAGTTCAGGCCATTGTAAAGGTGTATGTAAAAAATAATATTTATCAGGATGATAAGAATCTTCCATTGACAGCAATGTTCCAAGTATTGGATACCAATTAAACTCAGCTGATTCACAATAATAATCTCTATACAATCCAGGATTGATATCGTCCCCATTCAGCATTGGACTATGCGTAGCATCAAAAACATTACAACCATTGCTATAAAATAATAATTTGCCAGTAGTCGGATGGCTCATTACAGATACACTATTCCCTAGCGCTTGTTTTCCAGGATGAACTGACTGATATGCAACAGAAGGCGGCTTACTATTAAAATCTACAAGAGTACCTTCCATTCCAGCAAGACTATCCGTATAGTCATACCCAAACATCCAATTGTAGTCTCCCTTATGCTGCGCATAAGAGGAGCCTGCAATTGTAAAAGTTATATATAGTATAATTAATATTCTCATATTTTCAAAAGCATTTCAGTATTCTTGTTACCTGTTTCTGATATGGTATGTAGAAAATAAATCCCGGTTGGATATCCCTCAAGGTTTATCCTGTTCTCTCCTTTTTCAAATACATCCTTATATAGTATATTGCCAAATTTATCAGCAAGTTCTATTCTAGCTCCTTCTGCAATAACTACATTAAACATTCCACTGCTTGGGTTAGGGTATATCACCACTTCATCCTTTAAATTAGATAATGGCTTACCATTTCTTATTTTAGAATTACATCCATTTTCATCCTCTTTCACTATTGCTCCGCCATAAGAAACCTCTATTCCCATAGCTATATATTTAGCAAAACTGCCTACAGATGAGCAAGTATTCGCAATACTATTTATTGTAGATAATTCTAAGTTGGATAAAGTAACACCATTTATCCACTTCACATATATAGGAAGAATATTTTGTAAATGCAGTATACCTGGCTCACTAGATGATATTGAATTGAGGCTCGATATTGCATAAGCTTGATTTTGATTAGATGTGATCAGATTTGCATGATTCCAGATTTCGACATCTGCCATATAATTTTTGATAGTATTGATATTAGCGAGATCAAAAGTTTCTTGTATTTGATTTGTTGTATTAATTTGTATAGCCGTTAATATATTTTGCATTGGCAATGCTGTAAAATCTGCATTATTATGCTCTATTAATCTTATAGCTTTTATTAATTTGTCTTCATCACTATCTTCATATTGATCCATAATCTCCTGGAAACAGTCTGATAATTGCGCTGGATGATTTTCATTCAAAAGTTGAAGCTTGACTAATATATAAAGTGCTACCCATTTGCCTTCAGATGAAATATTGTTAAATTGACTTCCGTTGACCAAAGAATCAAGACAATTTATACCATGATCTTCACCGATCCAGGTGGGTATAATTTCAGCTCCAGGCTCACCACCTTGACATTCGTTAGGCCCAATACAAGATTCAGGATCTTTATTAGAATTATTAATAAAAAATGCCGCAGGTTCGTGCGATGGATATTCTTGATTAATGTTTCTAACAATAAATCTACTTAATTGAGGGTCAACATTTAAACTCGCTTTTGCCCCTTTATCACTAAAAGTTCCGCTCCAGAGGTTACCATTATCTATTTGTAGACCAATCTGAGTATCACCATCACCCGACAATAACAAACCTATTTCGCTTGAATTTAACTTATTGGCTATAAGCTCAGAAAAAACATTATTATTCAAAAACTGTAAATCTACATCTAGATCAGTATCAAACTCATTACAAGAATAAATAGCTTTCGGGCTTGCTTCTACATATAATGACGTAAAAAAATTACAACTAAACGTATTATTATATCCACCTAGTATATTCGATACTTCGTCTATTAGATCAAATGAATTCTCTTCAAATAGAGAATCTTCACAGTTGATTATATTTATAGGACTCATAACATTATTAATAAATGTGACATCTCTACTATTTCCGATACTATTTTTTATCGCTTCATTTTCATCATTTATTGATAAGAAAGTATTATTTATTACATATAATCCTTGTGCACCCCCAATATCAATTGCCCTAGTCCTCATATAATCTTCACATATATTATTGGTTATATGTGTCACCAAAAAGGAAGGTCCTGATGTGTGTCTTAATTTTATTCCTACATTGTTTTCTATACCAAATGTATTGTCCGATATAAAAGGCATTGAATAACTAAGGTTTATACAGTTGTTTACCGCTTCAAAATTATTTGCTTTTATAGTTGCAATCTTATTCAATCCAAAACTACTGTAGCTGAATATTCCATTATTACAATTCTTGAAAGTTGACGATGTAATTTCAAAATGAGTACCAAACAACATATAGCCAAATGATGTATTATTAAAATCATTTGTATTTGCGTTTCCAACAAAGCTCAAGTAATTACAATTAATACCAAATACCCCGGCCCAAGTTCTTTCTAGATTTAAATTACTAATGCCTTGTTTATTATATAGAACAGGTCTATTCGATAAAAATTTATTTCCTCTAAAAGCGGTAATCGTCGGTGAATTTAAGAATTGATTAAAAATTTGATTAGAATCACCAAATTGTATACCTATATAGCAATTAATAAAATGAGTATTTACACATGATAAAGTAGCATTACTTACAATATAAATACCTCTATAAGCATCATTTATTTTAGTGCCCCCACTTGTACTAATAGTCGCATTACCTAATACTTCTATCCCTTCCCACATGCTAATACAACCTACTTCAAATGTAGAACCACCATTTATAGTCAATGAACTTCCATCAGGCACTACAATTTTTGAGTTGGTCCCCATAATGAAATCAACGTTGCTGAATGTGACATTACCATTTATTGTCAGTGTACTATTTGCACTTACAGTTTTAGTCCCTCCTGAAATATCACTATTTAAGGTTACGTTGCCACTGTAGTCAGACGGTTGGTTGCCTTGTTCTAAGGTCCAGTTGAGGTTTGATTGGGAGTACATAACGTTGTATTCAGAAATAAATGCACCTATTCTATGAAACTGCTCAGCAACAAATTCAGTTCGACAGTTTGCTCCGTACGACATGAAGTTCTCATATGGATAAGGATCGTTGTTGCACGTTTGAATAGAAGTGTTGCAAGATTGCCCAGTAAGTACATGGCAAGAAGGCGTTGATTCTATTAGATCTCCATCAGAACATGTATCTTCAGTATTTATAATGCAACCACCAGTAAATACATGAAACAAACCAAAAAAGTGTCCTACTTCATGTGTTGGCGTAGTTTCTTCATCATACAATCCAAGATTAAGGAATATACTTGGGAATATGTTATCGGCTAGATTATTAATAGATGGAGGAAATGAAGAGTAGCCGCCAATTTGATTTTCTCCATTTGTTCCTGAGTGTACTTCAGGAACACACCATAGATTTAGATATCTAGTTACTACGAAATCTCGTTCTGCATTGTCAGGATAGGCTTCATTAATATAATTATCATGACTATCTTTATAAAATTTATAAGCATTACCATTTAGATTGTGAGTTTTAGAGCCATTGAAACAATTTCCTTTTTCATCAAAAGCAGCGAGAACAAAATTAATGCTATATTGAGTACCTAGATTGTTATAACTAAATGCCGTATTTAAATCTGAAATAAGCGCATTCATTTCATTTTGATCCAAATCCGCATTATTGAAAGTACTTGCTGCAAAATGAAAATAGACTGGTATTGTTATGTCATAACCAGTTTCGGGGTAGTTACATAGAATTGAATTTGAAGATTGTGGCTTATGCGAGCCACATTCTTGAGCATTTGTATCAAAAGTCAATAATGCTAATATAAAAAGTAAAATAATTCGTTTCATAATTAATTGTGATTTTGTAAAAGTTTATAATTGTGACAGATAGAACTTAACTATCGACCAGCAGAGCTGAATGTTTACACTCATTTGTGTACATTGGATCTATAAGTTATTTACATTATTCGTACACTTTAGCCGCTAATTGCAATTCTGCAAAAAGTTTCCAACTTGGCTTAGGCTCTCTTGAATTATCTTCAGATTATTTAGTAGGCAATACTGAACTTAAGCTAGATTCTGAGATCACAAAAAAAATATTCGATATTCAGAAACGCTCTCAAGAGGATCGGTCTCATCTTTTCTTTGTCTTACGATAATGTACTTCAGACTATTTGAACTAAAGTCGCTTTTGCTAAATATAGCCCCAGATCTCTCTGAGGCTTTATTTTCATTATTTTATGATCGTAGTTTGATCGATGTCGCAGACAATCGACCATTTGACTATTGTGCTAATTCATACTTTTTGCAAACATCGGCGATAGAGGGTCTCAGTTCCATAAAGTTCAGTCTCTGAGGCTTTGTTCCATTTATTTCTCAATCGAAGTTTGATCTAGGATACAATCCTAGACCATGTATCTTTTTCTGCAAACATCGGCGATAGTGGGCATTAAGCTTATAATTACAAACTTATGCCAACAGGGTACACTTCTACCTACACAGGGTTAATTACCCAGATCACCAAAATCGATTGCTATTCTAGGAAACTGCATTCCTTCCATTAATCTCTTCTCTTCATAGATTAAAGAATATGCTGCCAAATCAAATAATTGTTCAACATAATCATCAACGTTTCCATTCTTATATTTTATAGTAATTTCAAAATATGTTTTCTGATTATTTATATAGTATGAACAAAAATGAAAATCATTATCATTCTCTGACATATTTGCTTTAATAAACAATATTTCATTATACTTATCATAAAGTTTCTCTACCTTCATTTCAGAATAAACTACGGTAGAATCATTAATAAATGACTTTTTTAATAGCTTGATATATTCATCAAATGATATTCTAACTTCATCTTGATTATATTTTTGTATCATAAAAAAGTCTTTTTTATCCATACCAAACTCTGCATAAAAAACACCTTCATCAGGTTTAATATTCCAATTTTCTGGTATTGATACAAAAAGATCGTTAGCCTCATTTTTAAATATTGAAAAACCTACGTTTATTTCTTTCTTATCTTTATGAATTGTGATGTCTCCATAATAATTACCATACTCATCCACTCCTGATTCAGAACTAAAATTACACCTTTTTATATCTTTGTCTTCAGTATTACTTTTTGATATAGTTTTAGATGTGCAACTATTCAGTGAGAATAGAATGATTATTAATACTATATTTTTCATATTTCTTTTGTTTTTTTATGTCCAAATCTAATCTTCATACTTGAATTGCCTATGCCCGCTTTTGTTTCAATTCCAGCCGAACTAGATTGTGATGACTCTGTGGTTGTAGAGGAATAAAACAATCCTGCATTGAAGATACCTCTCTTCACTCCAGTCGAAAGATTAAAACTTACTCCTGTTTCTTCATTAACAAGACTTTCTCTTACACTTCCTTCAGCTTTAACATAGACAAATGGAAACTTAACATCAACTAATGGTATTGTTGCACCAACTTTCACATCAGAAGTCACTTCGTATTCGGATATAGGTGTTGGCCACAACATGATTGGATTTTCAGAGTCAGTTGGACGTACATCACCAAAGGCTTTACCAGGGTTTATACTAATCCTATGCGTTTTAGTAATTTCAGCAATTTTTATAGTTGGATTTGCTATTGTTGATGAAAAAGAAGCAAAAATTCCATCAAATATACTTCCAATTGATGACAAAAAATCTAACCCTTCTTGAGTTGCTTCTGCATAAATCTGATTTTCTTGAGTTTGTAAATCAGGTTTTGCTTATTGTAAACCATGCAAATCAATATGAGCCACTGGCTCATTTTCAGCATAATTGAATCCACTGACAAATGCAAACTGTTCCGCAATAGGATCGACACTTGTAAAACGCCCAATAGCAGGATCATAAACCCTAAAACCATAGTAATGAAGATCAATATCTAGGTCCTCCAAGAACTCTTTTCCATTATAAGTATACTTTGACTTATCACCAGTACTTGCAATAGAGTTCCCACTATCATCATATTCGGGTAAGTCCCATTCCATACCAAAGGGATAATAATGATGTGACGACATTACTTCATCTTCTTCAGGGTTGTTCACATCAAAGAAAACATTGTTGTCCCCGTTTTTATCAGCTATCCTTACTCTTGTGTTTCCCAAATGATCTTTTATATAATATTCAAGATATTCAATATTATCCTCTTCATAGGTTGCTCTTCCTTCTCGGAAATATATAGCTTTTTGTAAAGTTTCACCACGTTGTTAGTTAATTTTTGTTTCCCTAGCTCCCATTGTCCTAGGACAATGGGAGCTAGGGAAACAAAAA
>JBLHWH010000261.1:0-7805 GCA_047628935.1 Halioglobus sp.
TGTGATTTGGGCTTCTCAAGTATTAGAAAAAATGGTCCAAACCGGAAAAGCAACAAAAGCAGAAATAACAGATGCAGCGAAAAGTGCTAGAGCAGAATGTGTTATGCTCAATAAAGGCCCATTCGTTGCCGAAACGGTAGCAACTCTGAGTAATATCTTACAAAAAATGGAAGGGCATACTTCGAAAAAGAAAAGTGTTATGCGAGCCTTAAAAGTAAGTCAGAAAAATATGGATCGGTTAGGTATGAATATTTTAACCCATTTATGATAAAAATAAAAGATCTAGTCCTATCATTTAATATCAAATTAAAAACACTTTTGTATCGAGAAATAAATATACCGTTAAAAAATCTCAATATGAACTTCTCTACGAGACCGTGACAAATTATAACCGAAAGGTCACACCAGAGAATCGAAAATTATCCGTTGGAGAGCGTTCTATATTCTTAGTCAATGGTCGAGAAAGTAAATATCTAAATAGTAGACATTTGCAAATACAGGCCTATGGGAAATTAATTTTTAATCGATTGACTTATTTATTGTATTCGGCAAGGATTGCAGATGCTTTATAAGCAAATAGTACTTTTAAACTTTATGAGATTCAATAATAAATAAAGTTTAACAACTAATTATTTATCTTTTATATGATCTAAATCATACCCAACAATAATTCTCATCAGATTAAGAACGAGCAAGAACTTAGATATTTGGGTATCAAACCAAATAATATAAATCTTAAACTAAAGCTCTTCTCAATGAATTCCATAATTCGAATACTGATTCCTTTTGACTTTGGCCAAGTAGCTCAAAGTGCCTTAAAATTTACATTAAACTTTTGTGCTGACAATGATCGCACTGAAATTCTACTGTGTTATGTAGCGAACTCAAATAATTATGAAGCCAAGCGCGAAGAAATGGACGCTTTTATATCAAATGGATCTTTTCCTGGATATGTGGCAGTATATGGCTCTGTAATTCAAGGAGAGTTTGTTGACACTTTGTTGAAAGAACAAATAGAGTTCCAAGCTAACATGATGATTATGGGAACAAAAGGAGCTAAGGATACTTCAGGAAAAGCTTTAAGTAATTCGAGCATAATGACACTCGAAGCTCATTGTCCTGTCCTCGTCATTCCAGTGAATTATGAAGATTTCAAAATTGAAAAAATAACACTTGCTATAGGAAGCAACAAAATAGATGATCCTTCGGTATTGAGTACTTTGTTAGTTATTGCAAGACAGTATGATGCGAAAATTCACGTTCTCACCGCATATGAAGAAGATGATGAATCCTTCTATCTAGAATCACAAAATGAAGCGATCTTAAAATACTATTTTGAAAAATACTATTCACACAATTCTTCAACACGAAGTAGCAAAATCGCTGAAAGTATCATGGAATACGATAAAGCACATGGTGTAGATATGTTGGCAATTATCCCTCGAAATCATGCAAAACGATCTGCACCGTCTGAAGGCAGTTTGACTAAGTTTTTGACTTTAAAAACGGACATCCCTTTACTTACAATGAATAAATAGATTAATAAAACTTGAAAACAAGACTCGAAATGAATAAAATGGATACGGATAGAAATCTGGAGAAATATGGATTAATAGATGTCAAACCACAGTGGAATATATCACCTCAAAAGCTTCAGCAAAAAACGATTGACGAAGGAATGGGCAAGGAAACAGCTAATGGAACTTTGGCTGTAAATACTGGTAAATTTACTGGTAGATCTCCAAAAGACAGATTTATCGTCAAAGATGATTATACTAAAGATGCAGTATGGTGGGGCAATATCAATAAACCAATAGATCCTAGTCACTTTGATGTATTGTATAATAATGTATCCTCATACATCTCGGGCAAAGAATTATATGTCAGAGATTCTTATGTTTGTGCCGACCCCGAATACAGACTAAATGTGAGAACTATTACAGAATATCCGTGGTCTAGCATGTTCGTTTCTAATATGTTTCTAAGATGTAGTGAAGAGGAACTAGAACATTTCCAAGAAGACTGGTTAGTGCTATGTGTGCCTAGTTATGTATGCCCAGATCCAGAAAATAATGGCCTCAGACAAGGTAACTTTTCCATTATCAATTTTACTAAAAAGATAGCTTTAGTAGGTGGTTCTGCATATACAGGAGAAATCAAGAAGGGAATATTTTCTGCGTTAAATATGATTCTCCCGAAAGAAAGAAATGTATTGCCGATGCATTGCTCTGCCAATGTTGGTGCTAAAGGTGACACAGCTGTTTTCTTTGGGCTTTCCGGAACTGGAAAAACTACCTTATCCGCAGATCCTGAAAGAAAACTCATAGGCGATGACGAGCATGGCTGGACAGAAGAAAATACAATATTCAATTTTGAAGGTGGCTGTTATGCCAAGGCAATAGATTTATCTGAAGAAAAAGAGCCAGATATATTCAGAGCTATAAAACCAGGTGCATTACTAGAGAATGTAGTATTTAAAGAAGGTACTAAAGATATTGATTTCTCAGATGATAGCATAACACAAAATACGAGAGTAAGTTATCCAATACATCATATAGATAATATCCAGAAACCTAGTTATGCAGGGAACCCTACAAATATATTCTTCCTGACTTGTGATGCTTTTGGAGTACTGCCTCCGATATCGAAGCTAACTCCTGGACAAGCAGCTTATCACTTTATTTCAGGATACACAGCTAAAGTAGCTGGAACAGAAGAAGGAATCAGCGAGCCAGTTCCATCATTCTCTGCTTGTTTTGGGGCACCATTTATGCCTCTGCACCCTACCGTTTATGCAGAAATGCTTAGCAAAAAAATGAAAGATACAGGCACTAACATCTGGCTGGTCAATCCAGGTTGGAGCGGCGGACCATATGGTGTAGGATCTCGTATAAAATTGAAATACACTAGAAGAATGATAACCGCTGCCATGAATGGAGAACTCGACAATGTGGAATATTCTCAACATCCGATACTTGGACTTTTCATGCCTAAATATTGCCCTGAAGTACCTATTGAATTACTAGACCCTATCAATACTTGGTTGCAAAAAGGAGAATACATTAAAAAATCGATTCGATTAGCGCATTCATTCCACCTCAACTTCGAAAAATTTGAAGATCAGGCCTCGAAAGCAATCAAAGAAGGAGGGCCTCTCATCGAAGAACATCATTCAATGGAATACGATGTATGAAGATCATCAAATTGGTCTTAAGTAGTAAATTCAAATAGAAATAGAAATCAGGAATCAATGAGCACCCATATAGAGGCAAAAAAAGGAGATATTGCAGAGATCGTTTTACTACCTGGAGATCCAATGAGGGCCAAATGGATTGCTGAAAACTTCTTAGATAATCCAATCCTTTATAATGATGTAAGGGGGATGTATGGATATACAGGTGGCTATAATGGTCATCGTATATCCGTACAAGGTACAGGAATGGGAGTGCCATCCACATTGATATATTGTCATGAATTGATCAATGATTATGGAGCAAAAAAAACTGATCCGAGTAGGTTCGGCAGGATCCTACCAAGCCCATGTAAATCTGAGAGATATAGTCATAGCCATGGCCGCCTCATCAACCAATGGAATCAATAATACTCGATTTATAAATTCTGATTTCAGTCCAACAGCTGATTTTAATCTTTTTAGAAAGGCAATATTATATGCACAAGAGCAAAACATAAAGATCAAGGCAGGCAATATATTGACCACAGACGAATTCTACGAAGACAACTTTGATGATTATAAACATTGGGCTGCATATGGCGTGCTTGCAGTAGAAATGGAAGCTGCAGGCTTATATACTATCGCTTCCAAATTTGGAGTTCAAGCGCTTACTGTATTAACGATAAGTGATTCTTTGGTTACCGGAGAAAAACTGTCTTCAGATGAAAGGGAGTCTTCTTTTGAAACTATGATAGACTTGGCTCTTAACGTATCTATAAAATAGTATACCTTAGCAGTTTATGATTGGAATCAACCAGTCTTATGATTTAAATCATTCTTAGCAAAATAAGGAATAGTTTTCTTTGTAGAGATAAAATTTAGAGCTATGAGATACTATTTATCTTTCCTTTTCACACTTAGCATTGTACTAATTTCTTGTGAAGAAAAAGAGTCGGGAATAAAGCCTGTATATCGAGATATCACAGAAGCTGTATAGAGCACAGTAACAGTCAAACCAAACGAAATATACACTGTATTTTCTTCTGTAAACGGGATCTTAGAAACTAGCAATCTAGAAGAAGGAAAGATTGTCAAGAAGGGCGAAATCTTGGTAAAAATAAAAAACCAACAGAGTAAGATCAACAGTAGCAATGCCAAATTAAACTATGAGATAGTAAAACAAAATT
Organism: Halioglobus sp.; assembly: GCA_047628935.1. Classification (GTDB taxonomy): domain Bacteria; phylum Bacteroidota; class Bacteroidia; order Chitinophagales; family Saprospiraceae; genus CAJXUU01. The sequence continues at coordinate 4,360 of JBLHWH010000261.1, forward strand.
ACGACGGTGATGCTACTATTCTCCAGGAGATAAGAGAGAAAATAAATTCCGCTGAGATCAAGCTCGGTGTCGATTCGCTCAACTTTGTCCGTCAAGAAAGGCTTTGGGGTCAAAATATAGGTTCTCTCCAATCTTTTGAGGCTATGAAACTAAAGTATGAAGTAACAGCAAACGAAGTAAAATCACTCGATAACCAATACAGACGGACACAAAGAGAACTTCAAAAAAAAGTACAGCAAGCCAAAAATAGCTATCAAATCAGCAATATTAATCACGAGGATTTCACTGTTAAAAGTAAGTTAGATGGTACCATATATAAGGTTTTTAAAGAAAAAGGAGAATCCATAAATACTCAATCTCCTATAGCTATTGTTGGGAGTTCAAATTCATTCTTATTATATCTTATGATAGATGAAGTGGACATCACTAAAGTATACGAAGGACAATTAATCGAAATCGTTCTAGATGCTTATTCGAATCGAACATTCAAAGCAAAATTATCGCGAATAAATCCAACTAAAGATGAAATCACTCATACATTCACGGTAGAAGCAGAATTTGTAGAATCTCCTTCTCGATTATTTAATGGCCTTAGTGGTGAAGCCAATATTATCATTTCTAAGAAGCAAAACATACTTACACTTCCCACTCAATATATTAATAAGGACCAAAAGTGAACACAGACGAAAGTTTAATTCCTGTCGAAACTGGAATGCAAAACCTTAAATACATGGAGATAAAAAGTGGTATAGATACTTCATCAATCATCTATCAACTAGAGCCATAATGAACTATTCTATATTATTGTACATTGCTCGGACTCACATTTTTACAAGAGCCAAACAATCAGCTATAGCAGGCCTTGGAGTTACATTTGGAATAGCAACCTTCATCATAATGATTTCTTTCATGACAGGTTTGAATGGCCTTTTAGATGGATTGATATTAGATAGAACACCACATATTCACTTGTTCAATGAGATAGTACCCTCTGAACGTCAACCCATAGATCTAAGCACTGATAACAATAGCTGGAATATCATTAGATCTGTAAAGCCAAAACAAAAACAAAGTCGGATTCATAATGCATTGCCAATACTCAAGATATTAGCAGAAGATGAAACAGTATTAGGGGCAACTGCACAAGTGGCCACTCAAGCATTCTATACTGCAGGTTCTATCAATCTTAACGGAATGGTAAGCGGTGTGAATATATTAGAAGAATCAAGACTTTTCAATATTGATAATTACATCATCGAAGGAAATATTTACGATCTTCATAATAATGATAATGCCATAATAGTAGGTGCCGGAGTATCTAAAAAGATGAGCCTTTTACTAGGAGATAAGATTCAACTTGTAAGTCCAAAAGGCAACAGAGTTATACTCAAAGTAGTTGGTATCTACCAAAGTGGACTTGCAGAAATTGATAACGTCCAGAGCTATGTAAACCTCAAAACGGCTCAACGAATCATGGGTGAAGGGAATAATTATATCACGGATATAAATCTCAAATTACATGATATAAATAAGGCATTTGCAAGGTCCAAAGACCTTGAGCGAATTTACAACGTCACAGCGATTGATATAGGCACCGCAAATGCTCAATTTGATACAGGAACTACGATTAGGAATATCATTACTTATGCAGTTTCTATTACTTTATTGATAGTTGCTGGATTTGGTATTTATAATATTTTGAACATGTTCATCTATGAGAAAATGAATGATATAGCAATACTTAAGGCTACAGGTTTTTCTGGAAATGATGTGATGTTCATTTTCGTGAGTCAAGCAATGATTATAGGTCTTATTGGAGGTGGGCTAGGTCTATTAGTAGGATATGTGCTTTCAGTAGTAATTGATAACATTCCCTTCGTTACAGATGCGTTACCAACTATTACAACCTATCCAGTTAATTTTAATCCAAGCTATTATATAATAGGGATTGTTTTTGCCATGGTTTCAACTTTCCTTACAGGTTTTTCACCTGCAAAAAAAGCCAAAAATATAGATCCTGTAGAAATATTAAGAGGTCAATAGATATGGAGAGAGCGTCAGTCATTAGAGCAGATAAGATAAACAAAATATTCACCGAGCCTGTGGATTATCATGTATTGAAAGATATTAGTTTTGATGTAAAAAGAGGTGAATTTGTCTCCATTATGGGTAAATCAGGATGTGGCAAATCTACTTTGCTTTATATTCTATCAACCATGGATACTGACTACTCTGGTCGATTATTTCTAAACGATCAATTGATTACGGGCAATACTAACGCACAGTTGGCACACTTAAGAAACCAAAGTATCGGATTCGTGTTTCAGTTTCACTATTTACTCCCAGAATTTTCAGTTCTAGAGAATGTAATGCTGCCTGCCAAAAAGCTATCTGCAAAATCCTCTCAGGAGATAGAGCATGATGCCATTGAGACTTTGAGAATGTTGAATATTGATCATATCGCGAAAAATAAATGCTATAGAATATCAGGCGGAGAGAAACAAAGAGTTGCTATAGCGAGAGCACTTATAAATAAACCGAGTATCATCATGGGTGATGAGCCAACAGGAAATCTTGATAGTAAAAATGCGCATAACGTTTTGGACATTTTCAAAGAATTGGCATCTGAGAAGGGTCTTACACTACTTGTTGTAACTCACGATAAAGATTTCGCTGATAGGACAGACAGAATTATTACAATGGGTGATGGTAAGATCTTGGATGAAGGATTTTAGGGTACATGAAATTAGAATTTATGAAAATAGAGATAAAATCACATGACAAATCATAATGTAACCCTTGTTATCGTTTTTACTCTTTACGCATCTATATTTGTATCAATTAATAATTATTGCCAATGAATGTATTCAGTAGTATCTGGAATTATAAATGTCCTAAATGTAGAAAAGGTGATCTTTTTGTTAAGCCTTTTAAAATTAGTGACCCACTCAATATGAATGAAAAATGTTCTCATTGCGAACAAAGATTTGAACCAGAACCAGGTTATTTTTTTGGAGCTATGTTCATCTCATATGGTTGGACCGTATGGACGATCTTAGCCATTGTTGGTTTTTGCATGCTTGTCTTGGACTGGAACGTAGAAAGTTCATTTATATTGGTGATTTTCATCTCTGCCCTATCCTATTTCTTTATAATGAGAATTTCAAGATCTATGTATATACATTTGGACATGAGGTATGATAGGGAGCTAGCATCAAAAGAATAAAAGTTTTATCCCTCTCATATAAAAGTGTCCAAAAAATAAAAGGATAATATTGTAAATTGGGTTATATATAGTAATTAATATGCCCTTATATTTTTATAGGGTTACCCATTTAGATCGCATGATTTCATCATATTATAGGTCATGGGTTGATGACTTACGCAACGCTCGAGAACCTTATCTAGAATTGAAGCTCTATGATTTCTCCTGTTAAATCGAAAGA
>JBLHWH010000262.1:0-7773 GCA_047628935.1 Halioglobus sp.
ACATTCGTAGTGATATTATTTGAATTGCAAATATATAAATAACTGTAAACTATAACTTTGCAGTTATTTATTATTTGCTCTCTTTCAATACTTTATACATTCACTCTGAATCGCTGAGTAAACAATACCGCTCCTTCCTCTGCCAATTCAAATCTGATCATCGTCTGATCTTTGAATGGGTTTGGTTCGTTTTGGTATAGGTTGTTTTCTACACTAGCTGTGATATCACCTCTTGTGCTGATTACTACCTCTCTGATTTCCATACTTGCCTTGAGCGTAGTCGAAAGGTATGCTTCCGAAGCCGTCACCTTAGACGTCAATGCTATCATCTCTGATAATTGTCCATCTTCGGTCGCTGTGAATACCATCGTGAATACTGGCTCATTCTCTGTAGCTGTCTTCGCTGTTCCGTTGTGGTAACTTACTGTTACTACTTCGTTGCTCAATACTCCTACATTCGCTTCTGTCATCACTACCGCTCCACTTACTACATCTGCCATCTCTAAGCCGTTCAACTCCATCGTGAACTGATATCCATATACATCTCTGAAGTCCGCACTTGTAAAGTCTACTTCTACTCTATTGCCAGCTTTTACTGTCAGAATGATGAATTAATTTTTCTTTGTATTCTAGTCCTTTTATAGCCATGTTTAATGCTTTCAAAGTTGTGGTAGCCTTCATATTATCCGCTAAACTATAACCTACTATTCTTTTGGAATATGCATCTGTTACTAAATGTAAGTAAAAGTGTTTTTCTCGTACTTGTATGTAAGTTATATCGGCTACCCAAGCTTGCTCAGGTCTATTTATTTCAAGGTTCTTTAATTTGTTTGGATATTTTTTCATCCAGTGTTTAAAGTTTGTTGTCGTATGATAATTCTTCTTTTTGGAACTAATAAGTTCTCCGAACGCAAATAAGAAAACAACTTATCTCGACCCATTTTTACACCTCTCACTTTTAATTCATTAGATATCATATGGTAAAGTTTTCTTCCACCACATCTTGGTAATTTACATCGAATTGCGATTACAAGCGACTTAACCTCACTGAAATCTTTAGCGGTTGTAGAGTTTAATCTTTTGTAATATGCTTGTTTACTATAACCAAACAATCGACACAGCTTGACGATCTTCATCTCATTACTTAGTGTTATCTATTGGAATGCTTGGCACCAGACTTTTTTCCATCCTTAATGTTTAACTCTCGTTCAGCTATTTCTATAAACTGTTTGTAAGCACGTAATTCATTCTCTTTTTCTTTAGAGCTTTTTGAGCTTGTTCTCGTTTATTCTTAACTGGGCTTCAAGCTCTTTGACGTATTATTTATCCCTATCTTTCATCGGTCGTACTATGGAATTTGACCGAACATATTCAAATTTACCATATTTCTTTAACCATCTTGCTATATCAATTTCCCGTAATTTCGTATTTACGTTTAAGCATCGCTTTGGTCGATAAGCCCGATTCATATTCTGCTACAACCATCCTTTTGAAGGCTCCCCTGTAATTGGATGGGAATCTCTGTTTCTTTCTTTCTTCCATTTCTGTTGACTTTTTTTTAGTTTTAGTCAACTTTTTTCAGGCCAAGACAATGCATAAAAAAAGCCCATCGATAAATCGATAGGCTTATAAATATCTTAAGAAGAATTTTTCTTACTTCACTTTATTTACGATTGAAGTAAATACTTCTGGATGGTTCATTGCCATATCCGCAAGTACTTTTCTGTTCAAGTCGATATCGGCTTTGCTTAATCCGTGGATGAATGTACTGTAATTCATTCCATGCATTCTAGTCGCTGCATTGATTCTTGCAATCCAAAGTCTTCTGAAAGTTCTTTTCTTGTTTCTTCTATCTCTGTAAGAGTATGACATCGCTTTCTCGACAGCATTCTTTGCTACAGTGTAGACTTTACTTCTTGCACCGAAATATCCTCTCGCGGCTTTAAGTATTTTTTTTCTTCTTTTTCTAGATGCTACTGCATTTGTTGATCTAGGCATAATTTTTTGTTTTTAGTACAATGAAGGGATCATATTGTGATACTTTTCCTTCATCCTCGTTAAAAAATGTTTTGTTGGAACTGTGAATTACTTACAAAGTAATCTTTTGATTCTAGCTTCATCCGCTTTAGAAACAAGAGCCGAACCTCCAAGCCTATTCTTCTGCTTTTTAGTTTTGTTTCTCATCATGTGAGATGTATAAGCTTGAAATCTTTTCACCTTTCCTGATCCAGTTATTTTGAATCTTTTCTTTGCACTTGAGTGCGTTTTCATTTTAGGCATAATCTCAAATTTTTAAATTGGAGTGCAAATGTAGTTTATTTATTGATACTTACAAAGACCAGCGAGTTGTTTTTGATCTACTTTATGATATGATGATTTCTTAAATATATAATTATCAGCATTATACCAAATCCCAAAGTGTTTTGGAACAGAATAGTATTACTTTCCTTTTTTAATCTTCTCTTTCATACTTTGGGCATTAAGTATAGAAGATGCTTTATTCTTAATCGTGAATAATGTAAACTCCTCATTGGCTTCAAAACCATATCCATAGCTGGTATCGCCACGCATTGGTTGCGTTATTTGCACAAACTTATTCGTACGCAGTATGGATTTATCTTCATCCCAAATAAGCTCAGTACTCGTTAATGTCTCCTTTTTTTTATTGTAAAACTTAGCATTCCCTTGAGCGACTACTTCATTTTTTTTGTCATAGCGTGTTGCTCTGTCCGCTTCTAACCAACTAGTGACTTGCCCATTACTTTCCAAAAACTCTACAAAAATTCCTTCAGGAAATACATCCCGAGGATTTGTCTTGGTGAGATGCCTGATCATTTTGTCTGCTGTAATTCTTACCTTTACATCTGCTGAGTCACTGTATAATATAGTAACAAACTTAGCTTCTTCCTGCTTGAAAATTTCATTGTCCGTAATCGCATTAACTTCGCCTATGTCTGTTGAACAACCGAGTGCAAAAAATGCCAATATTAATAAAATACAATCTCTCATCTACCTAATAACTGTAACATCACCAGCATAACCCAGAACTACATTCTGACCGTTAACATCTCTATCAATAAAACGAATAGAGGCTAGCCATGCATAAACACCTGGATTCACCTCTTGTCCATTAAATGTACCATCCCAGCCATCTGTATAGCTATTAATCTGTGGTGCACCATCATACATTAGATTACCCCAACGATCATATACCTTCAGATTTTCTATACCATCTACAGCTGGGCCACCGAATATATTAAAATAATCATTGTTGTTATCTTCATTCGCGGAAATAATATTTGGCCAAAAAACAGGTCGAACGATGTTGACTAAGAACTGAACTTCATCAGAAGACGTACAGCCATTTACGTCAGTAACTGTAAGTGTATAAGTTGTAGCACCTAATGGAAAGACTTCTGGCATAAGACAATCCGTACAATCTACAAATGAATCTAAGGGACTCCATGTTATGTTAGTAATATCATAGTCAGAATCCACACTGCCATCAATAATACCAGTAGCTCCTAGCTCCACAGTCATGTCTGGCCCAGCATCTGCGACTGTCTGTGTTGGCTCCATGATGAGAACAATAGTCGTATCTCTACATCCTTTTATATCAACAATAAATAAATTATAATCTCCGGCGGGTAAGTCAAGAAATCTTGGATTAGGCTGAAAATTTATACCATCTATAGAATATGAATACACCGGACTACCTGAAGAACCTTCCGCCAATATTTGCCCATCTTCATCGCCAAAGCAATCTAAATCAGTTGGTAGTCCTTCCACATCGAGAGTGGATGTATCTTGGCAACATGGCTCCACAAAAAAGTCTACAGTTGTAGTGACTAAACAGCCTCTTGAACTTTCAATTGTTAATGCCGCTACTTTATCTCCGAATGATTTATAAACAGTAGAAAATGGTCCAGGCCCAGTAGCTGTTGAAGGGGCGGACCCTGCACCAAAGTTCCATGTGTAATTAACAATTGGATCTACTCCAGGGTCAGATAAGTCTGTAAAATTTATTGTTTTATCACATTCAACTTCTTGAACTGCTTCAAAGATAAAATCAGCTTCTGGACCGACAAATGTTCCAGTTCCACCAAATTCTAGAGAGAAACCTAAACCATTATTTGCATAGTTATTTATGAGCATTCCATATGTTGTGCCCGCGATCATATCTAATGGAGCTATGTAATTATTACTTCCATCCAAACAGCCTCCTGATTCTGAAACGTCTGTCTCGCCAAATTGCATCCCAGTTGCTCTATTACATAACGGCCACGTAGAAACAGGATCAGTTATGCCATTAAATCCGTTTGCTCCTGAACCCATACACCTTACTTCAATACGGTTTTCGCAGTCTGATACTCCATTTGGCAATTCAAAAATAACGAAATCCAAATCATCTACTTGTTCTACAATACCAAGGTTACTCGGTATCAACTCCATTGTCAAACTACCAGATTGATTACACTCCCATACATACCATGAAGATGCTAATTCCCCACCGATGCAAGAACCCTCAGCTTCAAAAGGGTCATCCCCAACACTATTTAATGACTCAACAGAAAAAGGAGTTTTATCACATAACACAACAGCTTTATCACAATCCGATTCTGGAGATGGGGACGCAGTAAAATCATCAATACATAACTGAAAAGATCCTGGTGTAGTAGGTGCGGATTCTATCATCAAGTAATAAACTTGTCCTATAATAAGATCTGCAGTTACTAATTCATCTGTTCCCACTCCCTTACCAGTAGAACAAGTTACATAGTCTCCACAAGCTGAAAACAGACCCATCTGAGGTGATCCGATCGTATTGATTCCATTTCCACGACCAAATATTCGGATATTTACAGCTGGTTCAGTTGGTATAAAAGAAAACCAAACTCCATTAGTAAAGTCTAAAAAACAAGGATTCGCAAAAATAGGGTCAGACATAGCACCTAGATTAGTATATGCCGCTGGTTCTGAGCAATAACCATCAATATCAGGAATGAAAGTAGCAAACTGACATTCATCATTTAGTATCTGCGCAGAAGCTTCAAATGCTGTAAAAAGAAATATCAATAATATGTATTTTCTCATCTCCTCTCTATTGTGTGGTTATCGTTATCAACCAAAACGGCGGATAAAATTACTATTTCATTTTGACTATACCATCTTAAAACGAAAATAGCGTACATAGTTCGTATAAAGAAGACTCATTTGATGTCTTAAGTGCGCCATCTGAATAGAAATTTAACTTGAAGTTAATACTTCTGTCGATTTTTATCATTCCCTTATCTCAATTTGACAATAGAATTCTAAATTATTCTTAGTTTTCTATTCTGAAGCAATCAACTATTTATGTATAGAAAAATCCTCTCGTTGAGCTGGAAATCGTTTATGCGGAATCCTGCCTTTACTCAAAACCTTGCAACAACTATAATGATGGCCTTTTTAGGCTTATATTTTGGTGTGTCTTTCATAGTACTTGGTGCCGCTGCACCACATGCTATTACTGAAATGTTACCAGAAGCCAATGGTCCTCTATATTTCGGTAGATACTTTCTATATTTTATTATTTATACTTTTTTAATGAGGCTCATATTCCAAAATTTTGGTTTTAAAGATCTCAATCAATATATACTACAAAATATTCCTAAGAGCAAGCTACTCCATTTCATTTTGACTAAATCAGCATTCAATTGGATTAATGTAATGTCTGTGCTGGGCATTATTGCATATCTTATATCAGCGAGCTTTGCTGAGGATTACAATATGAATTCACTAAATCACGGATTAGTGCTCTTTGGATTTATTTATGCTTCCAATTACAAGGCTTTCTTATTTGATAAACAACTATCTATCAATAGAGTAGTAACAGGAAGTATTATTATCGCTGTTATTTTGATTAACTATCTAGACTATAAAGGATATATACCTCTAGGTGATGTGCTTGAATATTTTTATGCCTTTCTGGTGACGAATGTTGGAACAGCCCTTCTCCCAATCATCGGCGCTATAGGAAGCTATTATTTGACATTTAAAACACTCTCACAAATTGCATATCTAGAGGATACAAAGCCATCAGAAGAATCAATTTCTAATGTGAATATCGGAAGTGGATTATTCGCTAGATTTGGAAAAGCTGGGAAAATGATGGAGATGGAAATAAAATTGATTCTGAGAAATAAAAGAGCCAAAAACATGCTATATATCGTGCCATTAATGGGCATCTATCCGTACATCATTCATGCACAAGGAGATCAAATGAGTTCAATGGGGTGGATGATGTTTGTAGCAATTTTTTGTACAGGAGGATATGCGCTTACTTATGGTCAGCTTTTACTTTCATGGAACAGTGGCCACTTTGATCTTTTACAAACGAAAATGACAAGCATCAAGGAGATTTTTCAGGCAAAATACTTTTTACAATGTATTCTTATATTTTGTCAAACACTTCCAATGATTCTGTGGGGTTTCTATAAGACAGAATACTTTTATCTCATGCCTGCTATGATGTTCTATAATATTGGAGTAGTTCTTTTTCTTTACATGCTATCCGCTAGCTACAACTCAAAAAGAGTGGATACAAACAAAGGTGCAGCTATGAATTATGAAGGATTCTCCATGGCACTATTTCTGATCATTATCCCAATTATGGCAATTCCTATGCTGTTTTATTATGGTGCAAATGCATTTGATCAACCATTATTAGGAGTATTTCTAATAGCCTTTATTGGCTTGATAGGATTTGTATTTCATGACAAATTGATAGATATATCAGTAGCTTTATTCAAAAAGAATAGATATAAAATTGGTGCAGCATTCAGAAACAAATAGCGTCTTGCTTTCACTTACATCCAACAAATTTAAATCAACAACTATGCTTTTAGAATTTAAAAATATAAAGAAATCGTACGGCAGTATGACTGTTCTCGAAATAGAAAATATATCAATAGATAAAGGTGAATGTGTTGGACTCGTCGGTAATAATGGTGCAGGTAAAACAACAGCATTCAGCATTATGCTCGACCTGATCAAAGCTACTGAAGGACAAGTGCTCACCAAAGGCCACGACGTAAGTGTAGATGAGACATGGAAAAAATATACTTCTGCCTTTATAGATGAGACTTTCTTGGTAGACTTTCTTACACCAAACGAATACTTTGAATTCGTCGGTGGACTAAACCAATGGTCAAAGGCGGATACGGATGAGTTTCTACAGCAATTCGAGGAGTTCTTTAGTGGTGAAATATTAGAAGCAAGAAAATATATCCGAGACCTATCAAAAGGGAATCAAAAGAAAGTTGGCATCATAGCAGCTCTTATTGGTTCTCCTGAGATCGTTGTTCTTGATGAGCCATTTGCTAGCCTAGATCCTACTTCTCAAATTCGACTTAAAAAGATAATTACAGACAGGCTTGATCAACATACATTTCTGATTTCTAGTCATGATTTAACTCATGTTGCTGATGTGAGCAGTCGTATTATTATCTTAGAGAAAGGCCAAGTGGTTCTGGATAACTTGAAGAATGAGGAGACCGTGGCTAGGATGACGGAGTATTTTGCTGTGTAAGGATTGAAGATGGGAGACGGGAGACGGGAGATGGGAGATGGGAGATGGGAGATGGGAGGTCTAGCAAAGGCGCAGAGTGCATCGTACTGAAAATAGTTGACAGATTAATTAAAATTACTAGTATAGGTTTACAGCGATAAAAAACTTACTGAAATAGGTTGTCATCTATCCTGATAGCAAATATAAATAATAATCCTAGATTT
>JBLHWH010000263.1:0-7727 GCA_047628935.1 Halioglobus sp.
GTTTTTGCATAAAAACGCCTTATCACAAAAAAGATCCGAATACCGACCTTTAGGTTGGAAAAATTTTGGCGAATGCTCCATCCGCTTGCGGTGGGGTAGTCAAAATTTAGGATCTTTTTTACTAATCCTAAATATCTTTTTGATAAAATCAGTTGTTGCATATATTAATGGTAAATACTGATGTTTTTTCCAGTAACTATTTGATACACAGTTTTACCTTCTATAAATTAACACTACCAAAACAACATCTAACCTTTTGCTAAGAACAAGGGTATCAAGAATTCGTTAGATTTGTCATTGCTTAAACACCGGATATCAAAAAAATAAGAAAATACACACTTTATACTATCGCAGCACTATTGTTGTTTCTATTAGTATTTTGGTTGTTACTGCAAACATGCTGGATGCAGAACAAGCTCTTGCCTATTGTATTAAATAGTGTGTCAACATCTTTAGGAGCAGAGGTAGAAGCCAAAAGCTTGGATGTAGACTTCTTTGAAGAAATATCATTGAACCATATATACATAGAAGGAGCAAATGGAGATACATTGGTATATGCAGAGGCACTTAATGTGGATATTAGTCTGTTTTCACTATTCAATAAGACATTTTTTGTTGATGATATTAGATTGAGTGGTGGTATAGTCCATTTGAATGACAAAAATGGAGAAGCTAATTATCAGCACATATTGGATCATCTTGCTAAACCTAAATCATCTGATACTAATTCAGAAACATCAGATGAAGGTTGGAGGTTAGGATTAGACGATATTATATTGGATGATATGATTTTAACAATGCTGGGATCAACTTCAGATATGATGATTGATATTCCTCATTTAGTTGCTGATCTTGCAGCGTTCCCAGAATCGTTTGACACACTTTCGTTTAATATGATTACTTCAGATGATCTGAAGTTCAGCTTGATAGAAAGAACACCTTCAGAGAACACTGGAGGGAAAACAAAATTTCCAACCTTACCATTTTATTTAGATGTTACCGATCTAAATTTGAATAATGCTTCGATAGTATATGATAAAATGCATATGCCTAAGAAAGCGAATGGTTTTGATGCCAACCATATTGATATTACAGAAACGAACTTAATCGTAAAGAATCTAAAATGGAAAAATGAGATCTCTGGTGAAATACAAGGATTGAACCTTAAAGATCAATCTGGAATGGAAATCCAGAATCTAACTACAAAGTTAACGGTAAGTGACAAAAAAATAGATCTAGAAAACCTTATTATTTCCACTTCAGAAAGTACGCTTAAAGTATCTATCAAAAGTGAATATGCAAGTTTTGATGAGCTAGTAAATAATTTCACTCAACAGAAAATTACTGCGGATGTTAGACAAGGCGATATCAGTAAAAATGATATTGTTCAATTCATTGACCCTTATCAAATCAGTTTTATAGATTTAACTAGAATCAATAGAATAAAGTATAGTGGAATTTTAAGTACTGAAAATGGAAAGATTGCGATGTCCAGAACATCCTTGAATATTGATAATAATTTTTCAGCTTCTGGCTATTTTTCATTTAGTGCAGGTAGAAATGCATCCTATTCTGCAAAACTTAATAATATAAATACAACCCAAGATTATCTTACCTCTTTGTTTCCAGGATTTATGATGCCGTCAGAAATAAAGAACTTAGGTAAGATAAAAGGTTTAATCCATGCAGATGGTAATTCTAAAAAAATAAAGATTCATGATATCAATTTGGATTCTGGTGAAGACACTATAATCATAGGTAGGGGAGAGATAACTCGCTTGGATTATGCACCTGACATCTGGTTAGATTTATACTTTGATGAGTTGAAAATGAATCCACAAAACGTACTACAAGGAGAATCAATACCAAGTCAACTATATAACCTTGGAGATATAGATTACGTAGGGGCAATCAAGGGTAATGCGACCAATATAACAATGGAAGGTGTTTTACAAACGGGTATTGGAGATGCCGAGTTAGATGCTTCAGTGGAATTTAAGTCTAATTATTCAGATGCAACATATAAAGGAGATTTTGATCTTGATGGATTTGATTTGGGTAGATTATTACAGGATACAACATTTGGTATAGTTACAGTTTCTGGAGTCATTGATGGCAGTGGGCTTAATCTTGAAACCCTGAATGCTAGTTTAGATGTCAAAGCAGAGAAAATTGAATATGCTGGAGACAGTTTTGAAGACATTACGGTCAAGGGAATTTATTCAAACAGTACATTCACGGGAAGGGTAATATCCAACGATGATAAGATTAAGCTGAACTTCGATGGACTCGCTGATCTAAATGGAGCGGATAGCAAAATAGAATTTACATCTGAGATAGAAAGATTTGATCTTACCCAGTTCGGAATTGGAGATAGCCTGTTATGGGTGTCGGGCTTGGTAAGTGGAACCATGAAAGGTAATACGGTTGATAACTTTATTGGAAAAGGGAGTATTGAAAACTTAAAAATTGCTACTCAAAATGGAGTGTATAAGTCTGAATCGATTCTGTCGTTCATAGCTACAGAAAATGATGGAGATTCTAAAGTTTATCAAATGGAGAGTAGTTTTTTAGATGCAAGAGCGGAAGGAAGTATAAAGCTTTCTGAATTAGGTAGTGTGTTAGAAGAGTATTTCAAAAACTATATTCCTATAGCCTTCGGATATGAAGAATCTGAAGCCGTTGATACTACTCTTTTTGAGCATCAAAATTTTGCGTTAGATGTACGAACAAAAGATATCAATCCAATATTAGAAGTTTTATTGGATAAAGAAGTAAAACTTAAGAATGCGAATTTGACAGGAAACTTCTCAAGTGATAATTCTAAGATTGATTTCAAGGGAGGATTTGATAATCTTATCTATAACGGTTATGTGGTAGAAAGTGGCAATTACTTTTTTGATGGAAGAAAAGATTTTATAAATGGTAATATAATATTGGATAATATCACTGATGGGAAAGATATACTGATTCATGAAGTAAATATAATTGCAGATTTGAACAATCGGGTAGCGAACCTCAATGTCGAATTATTCGATGAAAACGATGAGCAGACATTACTGATAGGAGGTAATATATCGCGGACAACTGAATATGTGCTTAACTTCCATGATAAAATTATTATAAATCAATCCGAGTGGCAATTTTCTCCTTACAACGCAATAGCATATGGTGATGAAGGCCTTTACATGCAAGATGTAAGCATTTCAAAAGATAAGCAATCTATCACTGCATATACAGATGAAAATAAGAATGGACATGCTATAGAATTGCTTATGGATAATTTTATACTTTCTGAATTTACATCTATTATAAAAACAGAAAACGAATACTTCGAAGGAGAGATCAATGGAGCGGCGGTAATTAATAATGTTTGGGGGAAACCATTCATAACTGCAGATGTAAGCATGAACAAAATAAAACTCCAAGATTATGATGTGGGGAAGGTGACAGTGGAAGCGGTACAAAATACGGAAACTAATACGGTAGTTACGAAGATGGAGCTCAAAGGCCCTTATAATGATGCTACGCTAGATCTAACGTATGGCATAGGCGATGGATCTATCAACGGATTTTTAGATATGACTCGGCTGGATATGACTACACTAGATCCTTTCTTGACAAATATATTAACGGATAGCGAGGGTAAAATCAGAGGACGTATCAAGATAGGCGGCACCACTTCGAAACCAAGAATTAACGGGAAGGTAGACCTTATAGGAGTACAAACTACTCCGGTATTTACAAATAGTAGATACGCGATTTTGGACCAAACCGTTACGATTGATGAAGAAGCTATCTCGTTTGGTGACATGGTAATTTTCGATGAGAAAAATAATATAGCAAATTTGACTGGAGAAATCTTACATACTAACTTAAGTGAGATGTATCTTGATCTAAGTATTGATACAGATGAATTTTTATTTTTAAATACTACACCTGTTGAAAATTCACTATTTTATGGCAATGTAACTGTACAAGCTAATGTATCAATACAAGGGCCAGTAAAGGATGTAAAGATAGATGGAACGGCAGAAGTGGTTAACAATTCGAGATTATCGATCTCACCTTTTTCTATTGATCAATTGGACTATGAGACTGACTTCATCATATATGCTGATCCTAGGAAAATATCACTCGATAGTCTAAATGCAAGAGCTAATAGGTCGGGGAACACCTTGCCTTTTGATTTAGACTTGGAGCTAACTGTATCTGAAGATTCGGAATTTGAGATGGTGATGGATCCGATAACTGGTGATAATATTACTGGAAAGGGAAATGCGAATCTGATTTTTAATTTACGGAAAACAGGAGAGATAGAATTATTTGGTACATACACCGTGACGGAAGGAAAATATCTTTTTACCTATGGGCCGATTGCCAAAGAATTTGACATTCAAGAAGGAGGTAGAGTGATATTTAATGGTAATCCGTTACACGGAACATTGGATGTGAAAGCGGTATATGAATCGAACACAGCAGTATATGACTTATTGATTCAAGAAATAGGTGTGGACGCAGCGGATAATGTAATTGCTGACACAAAGAGAAAGAGAGATGTAGACGTAATTCTTAATCTTTCGAATAGTATCGCCAAGCCAGAAATAAAGATGGATATAACATATGATCCTTCAGATATTGGTGAGAATTCTGAAGTGTCAGATATGATTATTCGCAAACTACAGACGTTGAGATCAGATCCAAATGAGTTGAACAATCAGGTATTCGGATTGCTCTTATTTGATAACTTTATTTTGGCTTCGAATGCTGATACCGACCTTGCTCAAACTGGAACAAACTTGGCGATTAATAGTTTGAGTGGGTTAGTTACCAATCAATTGAACAAGTTGGCCAGCGGATTGATAAAGGGAGTAGAATTGAATTTTGATGTAAATTCCTATAGTTCTGATTTTACATCTACTGGTGATGCAGGATTGGTGACGGAGCTTGGTGTTGGTGTGTCTAAGCAACTCTTCAATGATCGATTGACTTTATCTGCAGGTACAAATGTAGATCTAGAAAGTAATTCTACTGCAGCACTTTTTAATAACCTCGCGGGTGATTTTATCATTGCTTATAAGCTAACCGAAGATGGGACATATAATATCAAGGTATTTAGGAAAAGTAATTATGACACGATACTAGATGAAAATTCATCAAAGAATGGAGTTGGATTTAATGTGAGAACTGAATTTGGAACAATTAAGAAAAAGAGTAATTAGCATTTGAAATCTATAAAATACATATTAGCTATTTATATTATTGTGACACTCGTGGCATGCAGTGGGACGAAAGGATTGAAGCCGGATGATAAGTTGTTTTCTGGAACAAAAGTAACATACATAGATAAACAGAATGTTACCAAAAAATCAAATGTCAAAAGAGCGGTAACTGCAAACTTATTAAAAGCAAATTCACCTGGCTTCTTCAATGTTAAAACTGGATTTTATAATTGGTATGAAAAGACAGGAAAAAAGGGATTCAAACATGCGATAAAGTATAGAATGGGATCTCAACCTGTTGTATTCGAACCTCAAAAGATATCTATCACAGAGAAAAGAATCAAAAAAGCAATGGTTGATGATGGATACCTTCAAGCTAAAGTATCTTGCGATTCACTCGAAAATAATAATAAAATAGAGCTTGAATGTAATGCAACATTAGGGCAGAGGTATGTGATAGATAGTGTCTTTTATTTGCAGGATACGCTGCCGATATGTAAAACGCTTATTGTTTTACACCAATTAGAATATACCAAGTCAGGAGACTATTATCAATTAAAAAACTTGGTTTCCGATAGAGATGAATTAGTTGCAGTTGGTAAAAATAATGGATTCCCATTTATTAATCAGCAGGATGTAATCTACTTCGTTGATACTCTTGTGGGGGATAATAAGGTAGATATTCACATGAGACTTAGATCGACTGAGGACTCTCTTAAATATGAAAGATATAGATATGGTGGCATTTATATAAATCCCAATTTCTCTTTGGATACGGATAACCCTACTGATACGACCCATATGAATGCTTATGAGAAGTATAATATGGTCAAAGGGTATGATTTTTTGCGAGAAGATGCGCTCAATAAGGCGATGTTTATCAAAGAAGGGACGATATATGATGCAAAAAGGAGCAAGTTAACTACCGATAGATTACTAGATTTTGGACTTTTTAAATTCGTAAATGTAAAAACCAAAGTCAATCCACAAACGAACCGAATTGATCACTTCCTGAACCTTACGACCTATAAGATGGAAAGTATCACTGGTGAATTGGAGCTCAATAATAGACAAGGAAACTTCCTCGGGTTATTGGGAAAGGTGACCTATTCTAATAAGAATATGTTTGGTGGAGCTGAGAAATTTGACCTTTCATTTTCTGGAGGATTGGAAACCCAGTTCGGAGATAAGCAGTCTTTTATTAATACAAGTGATATCAAACTAGAGGCTGGGCTAACGATACCTACGGTTGTGTTGCCATTCTTTTCGTTTCAAACAAATCGGAATTTTATTCCAAAGACTACAATATCATTGTCTGTAAATCAAACGCAAAGAGTAGAATTCTATACTGTAAGATCTGCAAGTGCCAAATATGGGTTTAAGTGGAATGAAACAGATGTAAAATCTTCGTTTTTTAGACCAGTAGATTTGAGCTGGCTAGTGCTTTCTAATACGACTCCGGAATTTGATGTTGAACTGGCTAATGATCGGAGGCTAGCACTCAGTTTTCAGAATACGTTAATTTCTGGGTCATCTTATGATTTTGTTTACAATAAGCGAGATAAATTTGATCCCGCAAATCAATTATATTTCAAGGGCTCGATAGAGAGTGCTGGCAATTTGCTATCTCTTTTTTTGAAACCTAACGCAGGCCAGACCCAAGCTGATTTATTTGGAACTTCGTTTGCTCAGTATACAAAACTAACAGCGGATGTTAGGAAATATTGGTCCCTTGGAAATTCTGGTTCTATCGCTTCTAAATTGATAGTCGGCGCAGGATTTGCATATGGTAATAGTGATGAACTACCATATTCTAAGCAATTCTCTGTTGGTGGAGCGAATAGTATTCGATCGTTTCGACTCAGGACATTGGGCCCAGGTGAATTTCAATCCCCTTCTGCTGACAATCAATTCATAGATCAAACTGGAGATATAAAAATTGAATCTAGTGTGGAATATCGTTTCCCAATTATCGGCTTCTTCAAAGGGGCACTATTTCTTGATGCAGGTAATGTGTGGCTTTATGATAGTGATGATACATTGAAACAAAACGGAGTATTTTCATTTGATAGCTTCCTTAACCAAGTTGCTGTTGGTACAGGTTTAGGCTTGAGAATCGATATTGACTTTTTAGTTCTAAGACTCGATGCTGCATTTCCGTTGAGAAATATCCAAGCTGATGGCAAATTTGGCTGGGTTATTAAAGACATTAAGCCGTTTAGTGGCAGCTGGCATGGGAGGAATATGGTTTTTAATTTGGGAATAGGGTATCCGTTTTAGGACACAGTATTTAATTAGTGTTTTGAGTGTGCAAGTCATGGCTCAGGCTTCTATGGTTTTCGAAACTTTAGTTTGGGATAGAATGATAGTGTCTTCTATATTGCTATGCTGCGCAAGACTTTTTTTATACCAAATAAATTTGGTATCCCATTAGGGGTTAAGATTGGTTTTCGAAACTTTAGTTTCTTATGGAATGATAGGTTGTTCTATATTGCTATGCTGCGC
>JBLHWH010000264.1:0-7620 GCA_047628935.1 Halioglobus sp.
TTTCTTCTTTTGCACCATCTGAACTGAAGGGCTATGACCTCTCATTGACTAATTTCCTGAGTAGTTATTGTTCTAGATATCTCAAATTATCAATTGAAGAATGAACGGTCAAATCATGGCCCGTAGGGACTATACTCACATATCCATTTTCTAATGCCCATATGTCAGTGTCGTTTCCATGGTCAAAGTTTACGAATTTTCCAGTAAGCCAATAGTACTTCTGACCTCTAGGGTCTAGTCCTTCTTGGAAATCTTCAACCCAATTTCCGTTTCCTTGTCTGCATACCTTTATGCCTTTTATGTCATTCCCCGCTGGTATGTTTACATTCAGAAGCTTACAGTCCGGTAGTTTTTTGTCAAGCATCTTTTGGATTAGATTTTTCACTATTTTTTTAGCTTCAGTGAAATCGGCATCGAAACTATATTCTAATAACGAAAAACCGATCGAATCTATTCCTTCGATACTAGCTTCCATTGCTGCGGACATAGTACCAGAGTAAATTACATTGATAGAACTATTGGCACCATGATTAATTCCAGACAGACAGAGATCTATTTCTCTACCTTTGAGAACTACATTTTTAGCCAATTTGACACAATCTACAGGTGTTCCAGAGCATTCATATGCTTCTATCCCGTTGAAAGGGTCTACTTTTTTGAGTTTGAGAGGATGTTCGAGCGTGATTGCATGACCTTGTCCAGATTGTGGACTATCAGGAGCTACAACAACAATTTCACCAAATGTAGAAGCAACTTCTATGAGTGCTTTAATACCTGGAGCTACGATTCCGTCATCGTTTGTAATCAGAATGAGAGGTCTTGACATTGATTTCTATTTATTCAGAAAAAATTAAATATAATGAACGAAGATAACGTTAGACATCTCATTTTTAATATTTTTTACATCAATTTTACTTAAAGAATAAACAGCTTGGCAAGATTTGCGTTTACATTGGGCATTCAATTGAGGCTTTGACACGTATTTATAAATAGAAAGATGAAAAAAGGAGTATTACTTGTAAACCTAGGAACACCAGATAATCCAAATTATGGTGGTGTATTTAGATATCTAAATCAATTTTTAACTGATGGCCGAGTGATTGATATTCCTTGGTTACCTAGGCAAATATTGGTGCGGGGCATTATTGCACCTTTCAGATCTAATGCCTCTTCGAAAATCTATAAGCAGCTATGGACAGAAGATGGTTCGCCCTTAAAGTTCTATGGATACAAAGCAAAGGAAGAAGTTCAAAAAATACTTGGTAAAGACTATGTTGTAGAGATTGGAATGAGATACCAAAACCCGTCTATCGAATCCGCTATAAAAAAGCTAACAGAAGCATTTGTGGATGAGATTATAGTATTTCCGATGTTTCCTCATTATGCATCAGCGTCTACGGGGTCTGCATTAGAGGAGGTAATGAGAGTTATTTCGAAAGGGCAACTGATACTGCCTCTCAAAATGATTAATTCTTACTACGATAATAAAGAGATGATCCAAGTTTTTGCAGACAATGCGCGTAAGCATGATGTGGAAAGTATGGATCATGTGTTATTCAGTTTTCACGGAGTGCCACAGAGGCACATGCGTAAAGCTGATCAGACCAAAAAATGGTGTCAAAAGAAAGAGAACTGCTGTTCTACTATGTGTGACGCTAATAAATTCTGTTATTCAGCACAATGCCATCAGACGGCCCACTTAATTGCTGCGGAATTAGGTTTGCCAAAAGATAAATATACTATTTGCTACCAATCTAGACTAGGTAAAGATCCATGGATGCAACCATACACGACAGATACACTCAAAGAGAGAGCTGCTGCGGGAGACAAAAATATGCTTGTATTCAGTGCGGCATTTGTTGCGGACTGTTTGGAGACAACTATAGAAATCAGTGATGAATACCAAGAAGAATGGGAAGAAATGGGTGGAGAGAAATTGTTTTTGGTGGAAAGTTTAAATGACAACCCTAAGTGGATTAATGCAGTTGCTGATATGGTGATGAATGTGTAATATTATAGATTGCAAATCACTTCATTTTTAGAATCGAAGATGTCATTTGAAAAAGTAAATGCTGTGTTATCGATTTTCAATTTAGATAAT
Source organism: Halioglobus sp. (assembly GCA_047628935.1). Lineage (GTDB taxonomy): Bacteria > Bacteroidota > Bacteroidia > Chitinophagales > Saprospiraceae > CAJXUU01. Next base: position 2,102 of record JBLHWH010000264.1, read on the forward strand.
AGAGTTTTACTGAAATCTCCCTGTGAGCGGATCTTAGAAATTGCTGTGTATTTTATGCTCAATGCTCTAGCCATACATGGCATAGATATTTTGATTCTTCTGGTTCTTCATTGATCTTCTTTGGCTTGATAGAGGATGGCTATGATCTGCTATGATGATTTCGAGTTTTATCCCACCAATCTTGCTTTTTAGCTTGCTCAATAAAAGATCGATTGTTTCTCTTTTACCACTATCTTTACATCAATGAAAATACTACACACAGCGGATTGGCATATAGGTAAGGTACTTCACAAACAAAGTCTCCAAGATGAGATGGATCTTTTTCTAGATTGGTTGCTGAAGTTATTAGAATCTGAATGTATCGATCTACTCCTTGTTTCGGGAGACATATTCGACGTTGCAAATCCTGCTGTGAAGGACAGAAAAGTATATTACAACTTCTTGAGTAAACTTATTGGAAGTAAAACGCAAGTGATAATAACGGGCGGAAATCATGATTCTATAGCTCTGTTAGATGCACCACAAGAAATTCTTGAGCATATTAATATATCTGTGGTCGGAGGCGCAAGAGAGAATCTAGAAGATGAAATCATAGAAGTGAAAGGATCCGATGGCAGTTTGGAGTTAGTCGTTGCTGCGGTGCCGTTTTTAAGGGATAAAGATTTACGATCAAGTGTAGAAAGTGCTGAAGGAAAAGATAGATCTGCTGTGCTCAAGGAAGGAATAGCAAATCACTATTCTAAAGTAGGAGCGCTTTGTTCTGAGAAATATAAGGATAAACCAGCTATAGCCATGGGGCATCTCTATGCCAAAGGAGTATCCACTTCTGATAGTGAACGAGATATACATATTGGAAATGCAGCAGCTGTAGAGTCAGATATATTTCCTCCTGCATTTGGCTATGTGGCATTGGGTCATATTCATAGGCCTCAGATGATTGGAGGTAGCGATATGATTCGGTATTCAGGTTCGCCAATAGCGCTAAGTTTTTCGGAGAAGACAGACACTAAATGCGTATTAATCTTAGAATTAAAAGACAACAAATTCTCAGCACCACGCGTAGTCGATATTCCCAAAAAGAGAGCACTCACAAAATTCGCAGGACCATTTGACGAGGTAAGATCAAAATTAGAGAATTATAATCCTGAGTATGATCTAGTTTCATTTGTTGAGATAGAAGTGATTGAGGGTGATTTCAGTTCTACGGCGTTAGCTAATGTGGAGGACTTAGTAACTGAATATGCATCTCACGATCGGTTCCACATCTTAAAAAGTAGGACGCAATTTAAAAATGGGGCAAACGATACTTCTGATCTATTTGATCAAGGGGTAAATATCGAAGACCTACGACCGAGTGAGGTCTTTGAGAAACGATTGTTGACAGAACAGATTGATGATGATAAAAGATCATTCTTAGAGACAGCTTTCCAAGAGATATTAGAAGAAGTATTACAGAAAGGTTAGATGAATATGCAAATTGCTTAATCGTTGAATCGCTTTTCGGCATTGAAATGAAGAATATTTGAAGAAACATCAAGTATAAATATAACCAAGAATAAGCACAGGAAACCAAATGGCTAAAAAAATACTCTTTACCTTTCTGTCTATCTTTTTGTTTTATCAATCAATAAAGACGGCGGATGTAATCCCTTTGATGGATATGAACTCATGGGGCATCAGTATTTTTCTTGCAGTGTTGATGAATTTGTTTGTTACAGGGACATTTGCATATGCCGGATTTATTTATCCTACGGAGAGAATACTACCTAATTCTTATTATAAAATAACGAATGTTTCCTTACAAAAAAAGATGTATAATTTTTTCAATGTTAATTACTTTCGTAAGTTCTTATTAGCCACAGTATGGAGGAAAAAGGAAGGCCAAAAGAAATTCTTTGATGGTACTAAAAATGGAATAGACAATTTTGGTGTACAATCAAAGAAATCAGAATTTGGGCACTTGATTCCCTTTGTCATTCTATTTACTTTGAGTGTTTATTGGCTCGGTTTAGGGAAGTGGAAGGTTGCTCTTGTGACTACTATTATTAATGTCTTTTTTAATTTCTATCCGATTATTTTACAGCGACAGCACAGAATGAGGATACAGTTGATAGAGGAGAAGGAAAAGAAGATAAAGGTGAATATCGCGCAGAGGCACAGAGTTCGCAAAGCTAATGGGTACTAGAAATTACTATGCCATCTCTCTTACTTCACAGGCCTTTTGATTTTTTTTTTTTATCATAGTTGGATTGCACTGTGATTTTTTGAATTGAGATAAGTCAAGAATGTATACTTTGGATTCGAATCAGACTGCAGAGTAGTCATACTATTTTAGCTATGAATCATAAGGCTGCTATCGATCCTGTAGGGATCGCACTAATTCAATTAAGAACAAATATCCTAATGCTTCATCTGGACTCTTATTTTGATAACCGAATACACTTCCAATATCCTTTAGAAAAGACTTCTTCTACTTTAAATCTTGAATCCGTATATTTTTCCGTCACCAAAGCTTCATCATCTTCTAATATTCCAGAAAGCAAAAGGACTCCATCAGATGCAAGTCGGTTATGCAGTTCTTCAGCCGAATTCAATAGCACATTTCTATTTATATTGGCTAGGATGATGTCGTATACTTTAGCATGAAAAGTCTCCAAAGTGGCACATGCTACATTGATATTGGAGACATTATTTATTTGTGCATTTTCGAGTGCGTTATCGTAAGATTCTTCTTCAATATCGATGGCATCAATATCTCCACTATGCAGTTTTGATGCTAGGATAGCCAATACACCAGTGCCACATCCATAATCGAAAATTGTCTTGTCGACGATATTTATATTTTTCATGGCAGACATCATCATGTAGGTCGTCTCATGATGTCCTGTGCCGAATGCCATTTTCGGATTGATGATTATATCATGTTCTATATTCTCCATTTTATCGTGAAAGTCAGCCCTCACAGCACAAAAATCTTCAACAATAACAGGCTCAAAACTTGATTCCCAGAGTGCGTTCCAATTTTGAGGCTCTATCGTTTCTATGGTAAAAGAGGTTTCGAACCTGTGCAACACATCTTCTATCTCTTCGGCTACTTCTTTAGTAAGTTCATCTTCTGGAATGTAAGCGATCATATATGTATCATGCTCTTCAAACGATTCAATCGGATAGGTAGAAAGTAGACCAACTATGATCTCAGATGTACTTTGTATTGTGTATGATTTATATGTTTTCATAGTCGTTTCTATTTTTTTAACCCATCTATATGGAGCTGATGGCAAATATCTCTATTTCTTTTATTATTGCTGTTGAAAGGTTGATAAATTTTCGGTTTTGTAAGATTTTGAATCCTAGATGAATAGATGCTACTGATTATTAAAAATAATATACTTATTATTCTAGTTTTGTAGTCTTAATAAAAATCATACACTACATGAAAAATATCACACTACTTTGTATTACACTTGTAATTGGACTATCCTCTTGTGATGTAAATAAACAAGACAAATCTCAGCATACATTTAATGCCTCTATAGTAACTGCAGATGAAACTGATACGCTCAGATATGAGAAAGAAGTTCATCTTAAAAATATGAAGCAATTGACTTTTGGTGGTGATAACGCAGAAGCATATTGGAGTTTCGATGATAAGCAGATCGTATTTCAAGCTAAGAATGAAAAGTGGGGAGCACCTTGTGATCAGATTTACATTGCTAATGTAGGTGATGAGCTAAGAGATGTACCGCAACTTGTTAGTACTGGAAAGGGGAGAACTACCTGCAGTTATTTCTTGCCTGGTGATACGAGTGTCATATATGCATCTACACATGAAGGTGGAGACGCTTGTCCTCCAGAGCCTTCAAGGGCGGAAGGGTATGTTTGGCCGATTTATGAGACATTTGATATATATACTGCAGACCTTGAAGGGAATATCTTAAGCAAATTAACTGATTACAAAGGATATGATGCAGAAGCTACAGTATCAAGACAAGGAGATAAGATCGTATTTACATCAATGAGATCTGGAGACCTAGAACTATATACGATGGATATAGATGGAAGTAATGTGAAACAAGTAACTAAAGACCTAGGCTATGACGGAGGTGCATTTTTCTCGCCTGATGGAAAGAAGCTAATCTTCAGATCATCTAGGCCGAAGACGAATGCAGATATCAAAAAGTACAAAGATCTTCTTGCAAAAGGACTTGTAATGCCTAGTAATATGGAACTATACGTTTGTAATGTTGATGGCAGTGACCTTAAAAAGATAACTGATCTCGGTCAAGCAAATTGGGCACCATTCTTCCATCCAAGTGGGGAGAAAGTGATCTTCTCTACCAATCATAAAGCAGAAGAAGGTGGCAGACCGACATTTAACTTATTCATGATCAATGTAGATGGTACAGGATTAGAACAAATCACGTATGATGATATATTCGATGCATTCCCTATGTTTTCTAACGATGGTAAGAGGCTTATTTTTTCTAGTAACAGGAATAATGGTGGGACTAGGGATACTAATTTGTTTGTTGCGGATTGGGTAGAGTAGGAGGTTCATTATATTTTTAGTTTATGTTAAGTCTATCGGTCAATTTCATAGATCTACGCATCTATGAGTTAATATATTCGATAATGGGACTTAAATTATTAAAAATTGAAAGAAATTGTTTTCGGATTAATTTTGGTGTGTTTTCTTTCCTGCAAAGAAAAACCCAATTATAATCCGTTTGATGATCAGTTTGATGTTTCTATTAGGGCGTTGGGTCAAAATAATTGTGATACGATATCTGCGGGGTGTGGATATTTTAATCTTTCGAGAAGTAATGGAAGGTTAAGACCTTATTATCAAGTGTTTCGTGAGCCATTTGATGAGGTGGACGCAAAAGGATTCACTTACTACGTCGATACTATCCAATTATTAGAAAAAGAATCATCCATTAGATCGAGGAAAGGTTCCCTATTACAGTTACCATTTAACACATTAGGAATGAATCAATAATAAAGTTATATTCTTCTGCTTGATCTTTTTCCCTTCTTCTGCGTTAAAAATCCTCGCCTGTGCGATGCATAGCCTACGTTTTTTGTCTTGAAGAATGAATAAATACTAGCACATAAAAACGTACTTTATTAATGTATCATTCCTTAGAATTAAAGAGAGAGTTAAATTTGTTTGGGTGTGAGTTTTTCTCAGAAAAGAAAAATACTATAACTATAACTATACCTAAAGTTTCGCAGTTGTTAAGTTACTGATTATTAATTAATAATACATGTAAAAAAGGTTGCATAATATAGGCTAAAGCCTTATGTTTAAAAGAGTTATAAAGCTTTTCAAAGATATATATTATGCAACACAATAAAGGTATTCAGGAAATTTCAGAAATCAATGATTTAGCGTCAGATGATGCTCATGTGCTAAATTCATTGAGCAGAGTTATCGATCGATTCAACATGTCAGCTATCACTAGTGTGTTCAGTTCTTTAAAAGTTAGGGGGATCAATGCTAAGGAATGATTCAATAA